>DTYK01000230.1 GCA_012961925.1 Candidatus Latescibacterota bacterium | reverse complement strand
ATGTGGCGCGCAGAAACGGTGTCGAGGGTAGAGATGAACCACTGATGGATGACTCCAGGGTTCACAGTCCAATATATCTACTCAGTGCCTTCTCGGGGACAACCCATGATCCATCTTCCCGTTCTTCAGCCATCATCTTGAGCGTCCATCCACCGTCTTCGTAAAGGAAGAGTGCGTGAGCAATGACTTTCCTCTCCCCTCTGTTCGTGACAAGGGGCGGGAGAAACGGACTAACCCTCACAAGCTCTTTTTCTATCAGTGTAAGGTTGGTTGTTGTGAACGCAGCGGTATATTGAGTCTTCTCCTCCGTGAACTTCTCTTCTATCGATTCAAACAGGCTCTCCGTTGGTTCAGGATGGGATGTAGAGTTTCTAAGAGCAGCTTTAAATTTACTCAAGTAGTCAAGGAGCTCTTCCTTCGTAGCTATTGGAAGGACCTTGCTTCGGGCAGCTATCTCGGTCCCTGCCCTGGTAGAGACCTCGACCTTTAAACTTTCGCTTTCGACATCGTATATCAACGGTATCTGGGTTCCGAGTCTGACCAATATTGCGTTTTCGTCGCCAACCCATCTTCTCTCCTTCAGGAACACCGTTTGATGGGGTAGCCCCAGATAATAGACCAGGGAGACCCCTAACAGCACAACGATATAAATCAGCCCAAACCTTCTCATCTTCATTAACTTAATAGTTATGACAGGCCACCAGATGTTTCTTTTCGACCTCCCTCATCCCCGGCTCTTCCCTCTTGCACGGCCTATTGGCCTTTCTCTCGAAGCACCTTGTATGGAATCTACATCCCGGAGGTGGATTTATAGGATCAGGGACGGTCCCCTCAAGTAGTATTCTTTTCTTTTTACCTCTGAATTCTGGATCTGGAAACGGAAGTGCAGAGAGCAGCGCCCTGGTGTAGGGATGTAATGGGTTGTCAAAGATCCTGTCGGCATCTGCAACTTCAACGATCTTGCCGAGATACATCACAGCAATGCGGTCGGACATATGGTAGACCACGCCAAGATCGTGCGATATAAACAAATAGGCCATATTCCAGGTTTCCTGTAGCCTCTTTAAAAGGTTTAGTACTTGGGCCTGGACCGAGACGTCTACGGAGGAGGTGGGTTCATCCAAGATGATCAGGTCCGGCCCGACCGCCAGGGCCCTAGCGATGCCTATCCTCTGCCTTTGCCCGCTGGAAAACTCATGGGGATACCTTTCCATGTGTTCCTTTCCAAGGCCAACATCGGTCAGCAGATTAAGGACGATTCCCTCCCTTTCTTCCGGGTCCTCCGCTATCTTGAGGATTTTCAGAGGTTCACCGATGATACTTTTAACCGGCATCCGTGGGTTCAGTGAAGATTGAGGATCCTGGAAGACCATCTGCATCTTTTTTCTAACTAATCTCATCTCTTCCTCGTCAGCGTCAAGCACATTGATACTCCTTCCATTTACGTTGAGGGTTATCACCCCGGAGTCTGGTTCAAGCAGGCGTAAAACTGTCTTTCCGAGGGTAGTCTTACCGCATCCGGACTCTCCGACAATTCCAAGGGTCTGGTTCTTATCAAGGGTAAAGCTCACGCCATCCACTGCCTTCACATAATTCCTATTTTTTCTAACGATTCCTTTTTCAACGACGAAATACTTCCTCAGATCGGAGACTTCTAGTAGTGCCATTTCGTTCACAGGTGTTTAGGGTTTTGTCCTAACTACACATGATGACATGCCACGTAATGGCCGGTGCTGATCTCCCTCAATTCCGGCTTATCTTCACGGCATATTTCCGACGCAAGCTCGCATCGGGGATGGAACCTGCACCCTTCCGGTGGATCGATCAGATCCGGTACAGATCCAGGGATTGATTTCAAAGGCCCTTTTCGTCTTTTTCTGGGATTTGGGATGGCCTCAAGCAGGCCCTTTGTATATGGGTGGAGCGGTTCCTTGAACAGGGCGAATACGTCGGAGAGCTCAACTACGCTGCCGGCATACATAACGCCTACCCTGTCGCTAGTCTCAGCGACAATTCCTAAATCATGGGTGATCATGATCAGGGATGTGCGAAACCTCTCCTTCAGTTCTAATAACAGCTCCAGGATACGCGCTTGAACCGTGACGTCCAGGTTTGTTGTAGGCTCATCGGCAATTATCAGATTGGGGCTGGCAGCCAGCGATATGGAGGCTACAACCCTCTGTCTTTCTCCCCCGGAAAGCTGGTGGGGGTACTTTTCTGCTATCTGCTTTGGAGGCACCAGTGCCACACTTTCCAGAAGCCGGAACGTCTCGGACTCGGCCCCTCTCCTGTCAACTCCTCTGTGGGTGGTCAGGACCTCCATTATCTGGTTTCCAGATGTGTAGACCGGGTTAAGAGATGTCATAGGGTCTTGCGTAATCAGCGATATCCGCTTACCCCTCACCCTGTTCATCAACTCCGGTGAGAGTTTTAACAGGTCCACAGGGCCCGAACCTCCGATGCCGAGTTCATGCCTGAGATCCTCATCATAAAATAGGACCTCTCCGTTGATAACCTTTCCAGGTATGGGAATTAGTCCCAGGACAGAAAGCATGGTGACGCTCTTCCCGCAGCCTGTTTCTCCAACAAGGGCAAAGGTCTCCTCGCTGTTTACATGGAACCCCACCCCGTCCAGGGCCTTGACCACGCCATCCTCCGTAAAGAAATGGACGACAAGGTCCTTTATCTCTAACAGCTTCCCTCCCATCTTCTTCTCCGTATTACAACTTCAGTCGTGGGTCTATGGCGTCCCTCACCCCATCCCCCATGGTGGTGAATCCCAGGATTGCCAAGAAGATCGCCAGCCCTGGAAAGAGCACAAGGTGTATGTATTTGAGCTGTGAAACATAGGCATTGGCTTCGGACAGGAGTCTGCCCCACGAGGGTGTGGTGACGCTGGCCCCAAATCCTAAATATGAAAGTGCTGCTTCCGTGAGGATTACCCCTCCGATACCAAGCGTCATCACGACGATCACGGGGGCCAGGGTGTTTATCGCTATATGGCGAAAGATAATCCTCCTTGAGGTGGCCCCGATAGCCTTCGCGGCTGCAACATAATCCTTTTCCCTTATGCTCAGGACCTGCCCCCTCACGATCCTGAAAGTGCCTGTCCAGCCAAGAAAGGAGAGGGCGAGGAAGACCATGAGCAGATGGGCGTCCACTCCGACAGTCTTTCCGACCTCGATTAACCTTTCATTTATCTGGGGATTTGACCGTAGCGCACCGACAATGACCAGGATCAGGACCAGGAAGGGAAAACTCATGACCACATCGGTCACATAATTGATTAACTTATCCACCTTGCCACCGTAATATCCAGCGGTAACGCCCAGGGCAATCCCGATCGCTGCGCCCAGGGATACCACAGAGATCCCTAAGGTGACGGAGATCCTGGTACCATAGCAGATCAGGGAGAACAGGTCTTCGCCGGACGGTACAGTGCCTAATGGATGTTCCCTTGAAGGGGGCATCAGGGCATACTCTTTCCATTCAGCCCTGTATTCCCCTGGGTACTTTGCGATCTCTGGGGCGAATACTGCAACCACCACAAGGGTGAGCACGATGAAAAACCCCAAAGTAGCCAGTTTGTTTCTGTAAAACCTCAAAAAGAACCTGGCTATTGGATTGGCGCGTTTGTCATAGTTGACCCTGACATACCATCTATACATCCGCTCCAGGAAGAGATACCAGACCCCAAGGTAGAGGCCAACTACGCCTAACCTGAGCCCCCATTGGGGAATCGTATCTCTACTGATAAACAGGATCTTGATCAGGACCAGCCCTATGACGGTGATGGCTAAAACCACACGGATCTTCCTATTTTCTGCTTTCTTCTCTTCCCACACAAATGTATCCATGAACCGCCCCTTGAACCGTTCATCCATATCGATCACCTTAACCTGACCCTTGGATCTATCCACCCATATGTCAGATCGACAAGCAGGTTTATCAGGACAACTCCGAAGGCGTATATCAGGGTTAAAGCTATCACAACGGGATAGTCTCTCATCTGTATGGATGTTACGTATAATCTCCCGATCCCATTGATGCCGAAAACTGTCTCCGTTATTATGACTCCCCCTACGATTAACAGAAATTGCATCCCTATCAGGGTTACAACGGGGATCAGTGCGTTCCTGAGCGCATGCTTGAGGATAACCACTCTTTCCGGAAGTCCCTTCGCCCTGGCGAGGGTTATATAGTCCTCCCTTATCACCTCGAGCATGCTGGACCTCGTCATCCGGGTGGTCGTTGCCATCAGCCCCGTACCCAGGGTGATTACAGGCAGAATGTAGTCATCCAGACTTGTGAAGAATCCTGAGAATGACCACAATCGGCCCGGTTCCACCTCCGGGACGACCTTGACCCACCCCAGACCCACAGCCACCATGGCGATGAGCATCATTCCCAGCCAGAAGCTCGGCAGGGAACGTCCTATTTGCGAAAAGAGAACGGCGGCATTGTCGAGAGGCGTGTTCTGTTTACAGGCAGCCACAATTCCCAGGGGTATGGATAGCACAATGGAGAAGAGTATGCCCCACAGGCCGAGGTAGGCAGATCGTGGGAACCTGTATTTGATGACGTCCAATACTGGCCTGTCGTATCTGAAGGACATCCCCATCTCCCCCTTCAGAAAAGATCCGGCGTATTTGATGTACTGGACATATCGGGGCCTATCCAGTCCCCACCTTTGTCTTATCAGTTTCACCGTTTCCGGATTACCGAACTGCCCCATGGAGACCCTCGCCGGATCTCCCGGCATCATAAACGTCAGAACGAACGTTATGGTGTATACCCCTATCAGCACAATCACGGCTATGGCCAGCTTCTTGACTATGTATTCTCTCATCTTCTTACTTCACTCTCCTCCCTTCAAAACTTGACATGGATTTTAATATCTTACCTTGTAAGGGTCACCAATTCATCGGTGATCCCTGTCGAGCCAGACATCAAGGCGTTTCTCAAGGTGTCCTCCCATCGGCCCGAAATCCCAGCCATGTACCCACTTGTGGTAAACCGTGGACCCTCTCGGATGCATGAACCAGATATGAGGATGATCAGCCTGGATTATCCTCTCAATCTCATAGGTTATCCTCCTTCTCTTTGTAGGGTCAGGTGTAATCCTCAATTGGGTTACCAGCCTGTCCACTTCGGGATTTGTGTATCGGGAGCTATTCGGATCCGGGATGTTCTTCGATTCAAACAGGATATACCAGTTTTCCGGATCCGGGTAGTCGTTTATCCATCCCAGGGTTATCATCTTGAAGGTCCCCTTATCGGTCATGTCCAGGATGGTAGGAAAGTCGTATTGTTGATAGGTTATCTCGACCCCTACCTCTTTCAAATTAGTCCTCCATGTCTTTGCTGCCTCTTTCCAGTCAGCGCTCACGTATGAGGAGAGTTCCAATTTCAGAGGTTTACCCTTATACTCCCTTATGCCGTCCCCATCGGTGTCCAGAGCCCCGGCTTCATCGAGAAGCCTCCTTGCCTTTCCCGGGTTATAGTTATATGCATAGTGGTCGTACAATTCCTGTGAGAACCCGAACAACCCCGGAGGGAGGACCCCATGGGCGGGTATATGTCTACCCTTGAATATCGTGTTGATAACCCCTGTCCTGTCCATCGCGTATGCAAAGGCCTGTCTTATCTTCCTGTTTTCGAACGGCCATTCTCCGCAGTTAAGGATTAGCCAGAAGGTTGACAGTTGGGGTTTGGTTATCATCACATCCTTGTATCTCTCCCTGAACTCCTCCCAGTACCTTGATGGGACGCCAGTCACGTCGATCTGCCCGGCCTTAAAGGCTTGGATGATCGTGTCCTCCTCCTCCACAAATCTCACGTACCACTCATCCAGGTATGGTCTTCCCTCGTGGTAATCATCGTAGGCTTCAAGGGTTATGTGGTCGCCAGGGACGTATTCCTTCACCTTGAAGGGGCCGGTCCCAACGGGGTGGTCGTACCATTTATATTCTGCCTTCTCCTGGGTGACGGTCTCTTTTGCAGAGACATATCCCCTCGGTAATACGGAGAAGGAGTCGTAGGTCAGAAGCTTGAGAAACGGAGTAAAGGGTTTTTTCAGTGTTATCCTGACGGTGTAATCGCCTATCTTCTCAACCCGTTTTATGAAATCCGTAGCAAAGCTTATCCTTGGAGAAGCATAGACGGGGTTTATGAGCCTGTTATAAGAGAAGATGAAGTCATCAGCCGTGAACTTTGCTCCATTATGGAACCTCACATCCCTTCTCAGGTAGAAGGTGTAGATCCGTGCATCCTCCGAGATCTCCCATGCCAGGGCCAGGTTTGGCATTATCTCTGTGGAGTATGGCACGAACTGTACCAGCCCATCCAGGTACTTGTTTACTATTGCGCTGGACGCCGTGTCCGTGGCCTGTATCGGGTCTACGGTGGAGAGTTCGGAGCTCATCCCCCTCAGTCGTCCGCCCAGCTTCGCCTTGAAGTCCACCTCTTTATCGTTTCTGCCGAGATATCTGTCGTATATATACCTTATCCCGTCACCGTCGAAGTCAACATTTTCGAAGTATGCCCTCCATACCGAAGACATCCCGTGCGGGAGTTTTCTGACCGGCTCTCCACTTTGCGGCGTGGTTAGATCACAAAGCGCCAGGGAGGGCAATGTTGTCAGCATAAAGACGGTCACTATTCTGGTTAAGCTCTCTACTTTCATCTTACCTCCTTTTTCAGCCCAAATCCTGGAAGATTAACACTGAAAGAAGCCGAATCTTTCGAATCAGTTTTATTTCGAGCGTTTATACTACAAGGAATCTACGTGCAAGGCACAGCCCTATGTAATATAAGAGAAAAGTGGCCACCGGTCAACAAAGTTTGTGGTAGCGATCTTTGACTTTTTGCCTGTCTAAGGCCCTATACATAGGGTAATCCACGGTTTCCCGGGGCGCTCTCTCCTCACCAATGTTGGCAGCACTGCTAATAGCAGGAGTGTGAATATCTACCCGAAAGGATCTGAAGGAAAAGGCTGTGCCCCACCGACACAGCTATTTTTGTCTTGCTTTTTTAGCAATATTTGTTAAATTAATTGTATTGTAAAGCTTAAAACAGGAGCTTATGTCGAATGGGAGAGACAGCCCTTGGACTGTCTTACGGTTTTCTCAGCATGTTGCTCTTTGGGCTCTATATGGTCCCCAGGAAGTTGTCCGACGCCTCCCCACATTCGCACCTCCTCAGCATGTGCGTAGGGGTATTGGTGACAACTATCAGTCTTAAGCTCGTCTTAGACAGGAGCTGGACAGCGGGGTCGGCTGAAATAGCCCTTTCCTATGTGTGCGGACTGCTATGGGCTCTGGGTACATTCTGCTTCATAGCCTCCGTCAGGTGGATGGGGTTGTCCAGGGCTACACCGGTGAAAAACACAACTGCTGTGCTCGGCACCGGCATAGGGATGCTCTTCTTCGACGAGTATAAGACCACGGACCCACTTACGGCGACTGCTGGAAGTATTCTGATCGCAGGGACTGCTGTACTGTTGGCCAGAACAAGCTATAATACCGGAGACAATCATAGTTCATCAACATCGTTGGGCGTGATATTTGGCCTCCTGGCGGCTGGGTCTTATGCATCATATACGATTCCTTTCAAAATGGTGATGCTTAGAGGTGTCTCCTTGGAGGAGCTCATAGTCTTTATGGGACAGGGTTGCCTGCTCGGTGTTTTGATCCTCTCCCTGCCCCAACGCCGCAGGATCTCAGAATGGCTAAGGGAAACCTCGAGGAATCAGATACTCGGGTTGCTGGGTGGTATAATCTGGGCCCTGGCAGTGACAGCTCTGGCCCGGTCTATCAAAATGGTGGGGGTCGCTGTAGCCTGGCCCTTATCAAATCTGAACACTGTGGTTGCAGTCGCAGTAGGCATCGTGTTCTTTAAGGAGATAAATTACCCGGTACATAAGAAAGAAATTCTGCTGGGAATGGCAACTGCCACAGCAGGCTCTGTCCTGCTTGGCCTCTCAAGGTAAAAGGAGCATCCCATGTTCACACTGATGTACCCCACGAAGATCATATTCGGGGAGGGTGTTCTGGAGCTTCTCGGCAAAGAGGCTAAGTGTCTTGGCACAAAAGCCCTCCTGGTGACAGGTAGGTCTGCGATGCAACGGGCGGGTGCCTTAGACAGGGTCCGACAGATCCTTATGTCACGGGGACTCGGCACCTGTTTGTTCGATCATGTCGAACGTGATCCCTGCCTGTCCATTGTAGATAGGGGCGTTAAATTGGCACGCAGTGAGGAGTGCGACCTTGTGGTGGCCCTTGGAGGCGGAAGCGCAATAGATGTGGGAAAGGCCATCGCTGTCATAGCCGGACAGGAGGGGACGATCTGGGATTACCATCGGGGTAGGGAAATAGAGAATTCCGGGTTACCTTTCGTAGCAATCCCTACAACGGCCGGGACCGGGGCGGAAATTACGAACAATGCCGTTCTGATAGATAGGGAAAAGGAGGTTAAGAAAAGCCTTCGTAGTCCAATGATGATAGCCAGGCTTGCGCTGGTGGATCCCGAGCTTACAGTGACAATGCCGCCCGAAATCACTGCGCAGACAGGGATGGATGCGCTGACCCAGGCTATAGAGGCCTATGTGACAAGGGCATCCAATCCTGTGACCGACATCCTGGCTTTGCGGGCCGCAGAGATAATATACCATAACCTACCTGTTGCCGTGGAGGATAGTCACAACCGACAGGCTCGATATCAAATGGCGCTCGGAAGCCTGCTCGGAGCCATGGCCTTCTCAAACTCTGGGCTGGGTGCTGTGCACGGGCTTGCCCACCCAATAGGTGCTCTTTTCAACATCCCGCATGGCCTTGTCTGTGCAGTGCTACTACCCCATGTAATGTCGTTCAACCTACAGTCCAGCCGTGACAAGTACTATCAATTGGCAGTCGCCTTCGGTGCTGATACGGCCGAAGGGTCCATTGAAAAGATACGAGAGCTGGAACGGAGGATCAAAATCCCGGAATCCTTCAAAGGATATGGGATATCAGAGTTCGATCTCGACAGGATCGTCTCCGGAGCCAGGAGTTCCAGTATGAGCAAAAACCCTCGCGAGGCATCTGATGAGGAGCTTAAGGGTATACTCCTGGCCGTCATATAGTATGAATCGCAAAAAGATATCAGGTTATCCATTACTATCAAGAGGAGAGATGGTATGGAGAAGATGAACGAGAAGGACCGGGCTTACCGTGGCGGCACCTCAGGGGTCAAATACTTGCTCCGCGGGCCCAGAATCGACTGGGGAGTTATTCTTCTAAAACCTGGGGAGACCATGGGGGCCCATGGCCATAGGGAGGTCGAGGAGACCTTCTACTTCTTCCAGGGGACGCCAAAGATGGTGGTTGATGATGTTCAATATCGGGTAGAGGTTGGGGATGCCTTCCGGATAGAGCCGGGGGAGAAACACGACATCGTCAACGACACAAAAGAAGAGACGAAGGTGGTTTTCATCAAGGTTCCCTATCTGCCCGAGGATAAGATAACGTATTGATATTCTGCTTTTCGTTATGATCTCAAAGGGCGACCGAGAAAGTCAAGGACGGACGCCTCTTTCGACTGCAGGGGCTGAGCAAGATTGCGAGGGGTGAGCCTGTGGCTTACCGCAGACCATAGGAAGTTGGGTCGTGCGAAACGAAAGAGTCAGAGAGATGAGGGAGGACGCCCTCAACATATTCCGTGCCTCGCTGGATGCGGCAGATCCCTCGGCGTGCATAAGACGCAACCTCGCCCTGACCGGAAGAACGCTTCGGGTTGGTGAGGTCTGCTATGATCTTGCCGATTTCTCCCGGACCATAGTTGTGGGCGCCGGGAAGGCATCCGTCCCTATGGCCCGGGCGGTTGAAGCTATCTTAGGTGACCATCTTACAGGAGGAGTTATAACTACAAAGTACGGCCATTCCGGTCCATTGGGCCGGATTGAGGTAAACGAGGCGGGACATCCATTACCTGATCAGAAGAGCGTTGAGGGGACAGAGAGGATGATCCGGTGGTTGGAAGAGGCCGATGAGCGGACGCTCGTCCTCTGCCTGCTGTCCGGTGGCGGGTCCGCCTTGATGGCCTCCCCTGCCGAGGGTATAACCCTCGAAGAAAAACAGCAGACGACGCAGTTGCTTTTGGAGTGTGGCGCAAGGATCGACGAGATAAACGCCCTTAGAAAACATCTCTCCAGGGTCAAAGGAGGCAGGTTATGTGAGATGGCCTATCCGGCCCGGGTAGTTTCCCTCATCCTCTCCGATGTGGTGGGTGACAGATTGGACGTAATCGCCTCTGGCCCGACGAGCCCGGATAGCACTACCTTTGCCTGCTGCTTGGAGGTGGTCAGACGATATGGCCTTTATCACAGGATGCCGGAGAATGTTATTCAGTATCTTGAGTCCGGTGCAACCGGCCTGGTTGAAGAGACACCGAAACAGGGAGATCGAGCCTTCGACCGTTGTCAGAATCTCATCATCGGAAGCAACCGTATTGCCGTTAAGGGGGCCAGAGAAAAGGCACTCTCTCTTGGATACAACACACTGATATTATCGTCCCAGATTGAAGGGGAGGCCAGGGAGGTGGCTAAGGTCCATGCTGCTCTGGCGAAAGAGATCCGATGCTCAGGTAATCCAGTACCTCCTCCTGCATGCCTCATAAGTGGCGGGGAACCGACGGTCACCATCCACGGCCGGGGTAAAGGGGGAAGAAATCAGGAGTTCGTGCTTTCGGCGGCGATTGAAATTGAGGGGATCGGAGATGTGGTCATCTTCAGTGCAGGCACCGACGGAACAGATGGCCCCACAGATGCAGCAGGCGCTGTGGCCGATGGAGACACCATCCGTCGGTCAACCGAACTGGGACTCTCCCCCTCAAAGTGTCTTGAAGAGAACGACTCCTATAATCTCTTCGAGCCCCTTGAAGATCTGGTCATCACAGGTCCAACGGGCACTAATGTGATGGACATCCAGCTTGTCCTCGTGAGGTGAACTTCCGGAGTTAATTTTTGAGGACTTTATCACCAGGCACCAGGTTTTAACCCGTCCCATTAGGGATGGAATGTGAAAACAATGGGTCCAGCGAGAAACCCCTTGACAAGATTCACCGATTGAAGTAACTTTATAGGCAATCTCTCATTTTACAATCTTGGCATGTCCTCTCAGAAGCAGATGCGACTTAACAGGTTAGTGACGGTTTTTGCCCTTGTGCTCTCCCTGACGAGATGGGGAGTTGTGTCGGCATCGGTCAGATATGCAGGCGATTTCTTATGGCTTGGAACCGGGGCCAGAGCAGAAACATTTGGAAGCGTCTTCGTGGCTCTGAGTAACGACGCGACGGCGGGTTACTGGAATCCTGCAGCCATACCCCGGCTGGATACTGCAGAGCTGATCCTTTCACATTCTGAACGGTTCGCAGGAATTGTCAAGAGCGATTTTGCTGGTTGTGTGCTTCCTGCTGGGGGGACCGGAGGCTTCGGTATCAGCCTCCTAAGGACCGGCGTTGACGACATTAAGTACACCAGGCTACAAGTTCCGCGGGAGGCCTTAAGTTCTACGAACCGGCCGGAAGTCTACAGGGTCGTGGGCAACACCGACTATGCTTTCTACCTTTCCTATGGCAGGTCAGTTCGTGGGGACATTTCGATCGGATCGAGCGTTAAGATAATCAGACGGAAGATCGGAGATGACACGGCCTCTGGATATGGGATCGACGTGAGTGTCTTATATGAGCCGATTTCTGGACTTTCCGTGGGGATAAGTCTCTGTGATATCACATCTACAACGGTCGAATGGTGGGACACGGGCGCCAGGGATGTTATCTTGCCCAGCCTAAGAATGGGCGTGGCGTACTCAAGATCCGTCCCCTTCCTGAAGAGCCGGGTGGCTGGGGGAGTTGGAACGCAAAGAGGTAGAGAGGTCCCTGATAAGTCCATAAATGCTGGGCTGGAATGGTGGTACAGGGATCTGGTTGCCCTCAGGCTGGGGGTTCAGAGGCGGCATTTCACAGCGGGCGTTGGCCTGAGGATTTACAGAAGGGTTGGTATCGACTATGCCTTCCTGCAGCATGAGGAGCTGGATGATACACACAGGATCTCCCTGTCGTTCAAGCTTTAAAAACGGTGAGATCCTGCGATCGGGGAATAGTGTTGATCCTCCGATGCTATGGTCAGGCCGTACCTTGATGGATTATCTCCGGTGAATCGCGGAGGAAAGCAAAGTTCGAAATGATAGAGAGGATAAGGGAGAGGTTGCTGAGAAGCGCCAGCCTGAAAGAGGAGATGGTAAAGGAGACCGCCGATCTGATTGCCAGGATAGCCGAGCTGATCATCCAGGTCATCCGGACAGAGGGTAAGGTGCTGCTTTGCGGAAACGGTGGGTCTGCTGCCGACTGTCAGCATTTCGCTGGTGAGATGGTCGGAAGGTTCAGGTTGGAACGGAAGGGGATACCCGTGATAGCCCTTTCCACAGACACATCAGTCTTGACTGCAATCTCAAATGACTATGGTTTCGAGACCGTCTTCGCCCGTCAGGTTGAAGCGTTGGGTAGACCAGGGGACCTCCTGATAGCCTTCTCAACCAGCGGCAGTTCACCCAACGTCCTCAGAGCAGTGGAGACCGCCAGAAAAATCGGGATGTCAACTGTCGGTTTCACCGGTGGAGAAGGTGGCAAGCTGAAAGATCTGGTAGATGTTCCCCTTATTGTTCCAGCCGAAGGGTCGCCCCTCATCCAAGAAGGGCACCTGACAGCCTATCATATTGTCTGTGAATTGGTCGAGGAGCAGATATCCCGGTGGTGACTAAATCTGGATATGTTGCCATTCTTGGTCGGCCCAACGTAGGCAAATCGACCCTCTTGAACGCGCTTCTCGGACAGAAGCTCTCGATTGTTACGGCCAAGCCACAGACGACAAGGGCAAGGGTCGTTGGCATCCTGACAACCGATACCCTGCAAGCTATATTCCTTGACACCCCCGGCCTCCTGGACCCGAAATACCGACTGCAGGAGGCTATGGTCAAACAGATAGAGACTTGTGTCAAAGACTCTGACCTGTTATTGTTCATGGTTGATGCGTCGGATTTCGAGTTCAGTTTTGACGAGATCCTGCGGGAAAGCCTGTCCAGGGCAAAAAAGCCCAGTATCGTAGCTGTCAACAAGATAGATTGTGCTGACCAGGAGACCCTTTCCATCATCAACAGGGAACTGGGAGACCATCAGCACCCGGACAGGATTGTGTTCATATCTGCCCTGAGAGGGGACAACCTTGATCAGTTGAAGGTCCTGATTGAGCAAAATCTTCCTATCGGCCCATTCCTCTACCCGGAGGATGTGCTTTCAATCCAACCTGAACGGTTTTTCACGGCCGAGATGATCAGGGAGGAGGTCTTTGAGAAACTGAGACAGGAGATTCCCTATTCAATCGCGGTGAAGATAGACCAGTTCGAAGAAAAGGAAGGTAAGGATTATATCAGGGCAATCATCTATGTGGAGAAAGAATCCCAGAAGGGCATCGTTATTGGAGCTGGAGGGGCGATGCTCAAGAAGATCGGGGCATCATCAAGGCAGAAGATAGAAGCCTTCCTGGATCGTCCGGTATATCTGGACCTATGGGTAAAGGTCCGAAAAAATTGGAGGAAGAAAGACTCAGCCCTGAGGGAGTTCGGGTACCTGGAGTAGGAGACAAGTAGAGGACGATTAAAGATCGGGGGACAGAAGAGAAAGAAGGAGATGGCTATGAAAGTCCTGATAGTTGGTGGTGGGGGCAGAGAGCATACCCTGGCCTGGAAGATCGGTCAGAGTTCCAAAGTGGAAAGGATATATGTCTCGCCAGGCAACGCAGGAACCTCCAGGATCGCTCGCTCAGTATCCATCGAACCAACCGATATAGATGCTCTGGTCGATTTTGCATGTAAGGAAGGTGTAGATCTGACAGTAGTCGGCCCTGAAGCTCCACTGGTTAAAGGCATCGTTGACAGGTTTGAGAAGGACGGACTGATGATCTTCGGTCCCTCGAAAAGGGCAGCTCAGATCGAGGGCAGCAAGGTTTTTGCCAAGGAACTGATGAGAAAGTACGACATCCCAACACCCAATTTTGAGGTGTTCGAATCGCCGAATGAAGCGATCGAATACATTGAGGCAAAGGGTGCTCCAATTGTGGTGAAGGCGGATGGTCTCGCTGCTGGGAAGGGGTCTATCATCGCTATGGAGGTGGAGGAAGCAGTAAAGGCTGTCGAAACGATAATGGTCCATAGGATCTTCGGGGATTCGGGGAACAAGGTTATTGTAGAGGACTATATAGAAGGTGAAGAGGCTACCATAACTGCCCTGACCGATGGGAATACCGTAGTTACCCTGGCCTCTTCTCAGGACCACAAACGGATCTTCGACGATGACCGGGGCCCCAATACTGGAGGGATGGGTGCTTATGCTCCTGCTCCTGTCATCACGCGGGAGCTCTCAGAACAGATAACTCAACGGATAGTAACCCCGACCATCAATGCGATGGAGGCTGAGGGTATACCTTATAAAGGGGTTCTATATGCCGGTTTGATGGTCACCAATGATGGCCCTCAGGTTCTGGAGTTTAATTGCCGTTTTGGTGATCCCGAGTCGCAGGTCGTCCTTCCACTCCTCAGAGCGGATCTCCTGGACCTGTTAATAGCCATCTCCGATGGCAGGCTGGATGAAGTGGGGTGTGAGGTGGATACCCGGGCAGCTGTCTGCGTTGTTATAGCCTCAGGGGGTTATCCAGGATCCTACGAGAAGGGGAAGGAGATTTCGGGCCTGGATCAGGCTGAGGAGTTGGAAGGTGTCGTCGTGTTTCATGCCGGGACTAAGACCGAAAGGGACAAGATATTGACCAATGGTGGCAGAGTCCTTGGGGTTACAGCCATTGGGAAAGATATCACTACGGCAATAGATAGGGCATACGAGGCGGTAAGGCGGATCAGCTTTGAAGGCATGCACTACAGACAAGACATCGGATACAAGGCCCTGAAAAGACTTCAGGAAGGCTAAGTGTCATATGGTGGCTGGATAGAAATAAATTATGAAATTACCAGATGGGAAGTTAAACACCGGGAAAGGGTGATGAAACAGAGGCTTATCGGTATAGTGGTTGGTAGCCGTTCTGACCTTGAGGTTGTGAAGGAAGCGTCTACGCTACTGGACAGGTTTGGGATCGATTACGAACTTGTCGTCAGTTCTGCACACCGTAACCCTGAGGGGACAAAGGAATATGCCAGAGGCGCCGGATCAAGGGGGTTGAAGCTGATCATCGCTGCGGCAGGTCTTTCCGCGGCCTTGCCAGGTGTGATTGCCTCCTATACAACCCTACCGGTGATAGGGCTCCCGATATCGGCCGGCCCATTGGCAGGGCTTGACTCTCTCTGTTCGATGGTTCAGATGCCCACAGGAGTTCCGGTGGCCACTGTGGGGATTAACAACGCGAAGAATGCAGCGATCCTGGCCGCAGAGATACTTGCCCTTTCCGACGAGACCCTCAGGGAGAGGCTCGAGGAGTACCGGAAAGAGCTGGCAGAGAAATAGAGATGTCGAAGTCAGATGCCTGGAAATGGACAGGCGAAGAGATAAGAAGGTCCCCATGAGAGAGATAGTGGCGGTAGACCCGAATAACCCCGATGAGATGGTTCTGAGACGTGCTGCCCGGCTGATCCATCAGGGGGAAGTTGTGGGTTATCCCACGGAGACGGTGTACGGCCTGGGTGCAAATCCCTTTAATGCGGAGGCTTGGCATAGAATTTATCAACTGAAGAGACGGGATCCGACCAAGCCCATCGGCCTTCTGATTTCCGGAGAGAGAATGTTAAAGCATCTGGTGGAGACGCTGCCCGATACAGCACGTTCCTTGATGAAAAGCTTCTGGCCAGGGCCTTTGACGATCGTGGTCAAGGCAAGGCGAGATCTGCCGAAACATCTGTTAGGTGACGGCTACACGATTGCCCTCAGGGTGTCGAGCAGCCCAATTGCAAACGGTCTTGTCGATATACTGGGACAGCCGTTGACCTCTTCCAGCGCCAATATATCAGGAAGACCACCTGCCTGTTCTGCTCAGGAGGTGGTGGAGAATTTTGGCGGTCAAGTCTCTTTGGTCATAGATGGCGGCTGTTTTCAGGATCTGACGCCATCAACAGTAGTGGATGTGTCCGGCCGGTATGTTAAGGTAATAAGACCTGGGAGAATAGGGGTTGAAGAGATCCAAAGGGCGGTTGGTTTGCTAAACGTAGATCCAGGAGAAACCAGGGACCAGAAGGAGACCTTTAATATACTGTTCGTCTGTACGGGCAATACCTGTCGTAGTCCTATGGCCAAGGGTATCCTTGAAGAGATGCTTCCTGCAGATATCCTCGGAAGGGTTCGGGTGACATCGGCAGGCACAGCCGCCTCCTATGGGAATCCCCCTGCTCCTGAAGCTGTGACGGCCGCTGGAGAGGATGGGGTGGACATCTCAGCCCACCGGTCCCGCGCAATTAATGAAGAACTCCTGAGGGAAGCCGATCTGGTCCTCACCTTTTCTGCTGAACAGAAGGCCGTCGTTGGGCAAATGGGGGTTTCGCCTGACCGGCTTTTCACCCTCAAGGAGTTCGATGCCGGCCGAGGCTCTACGATTCCGATCTCCGATCCAGCCGGAAAGCCATTGGAGGCTTACCGGAGATGCTATCAAAGGATAAAAAAGGAGCTGGAGAGGATACTGCCGACCATCATAAGGTTAGCCCAGGAGGGGTTTTGATGGGTTCTAAGGACCCTGGAATTGTGCAGGTCTACACAGGCTCTGGAAAGGGCAAGACAACGGCAGCTCTGGGACAGGCCCTGAGAGCTTGCGGGTGGGGCCTCCGGGTGATAGTTCTTCAATTCTTGAAGAACGGACGCAATTCTGGAGAACTTCGTTCCGCCGCCGGGCTTCAGAACCTTAAGTTCGAATGTTTTGGTACAGGGGAGTTCATCAGGAAAGGGAACCCCGGTCCGGAAGATTTAAGGCTTGCCTCTGCCGGCGTATCCAGGGCCAGGGAGATCATGGAGAACCGTGAATGTGATCTTCTGATACTCGATGAGATAAATACCGCTGTAGACTTGGGTGTTGTGGAGGAGAAGGATGCAATTGAACTGATCGACCTCCGTCCTGGGACGATCGACCTGGTCCTTACGGGTAGAAATGCCCGGCCGCTGGTGATCCAGAAGGCGGATCTTGTCACCGAAATGCTGGATGTGAAACATCCCTTTGAGAGGGGGCTGGAGGCCAGAAGAGGAATAGAGTATTAACCCGCGAACCTTCTGTGATGGTGACAAAGAACCTTCGGCCCCCACAGTTTTGAACATCTGAATATAGAATTTTGGTGCTGTTTAGGATTTTATGTATTGAATTTGAGAGGCTGAGATATGTTTGAGCTGTTGTCTGAAGGGTTAGAGCAGGTTTTCAGGAAATTGGGGAAACGTGGTAAGCTATCCGAATCGGACGTCCGGAACTGTTTAAGGGATATCAGACGTGTCCTATTGGAGGCAGATGTTAACTATAAGGTTACAAGGGAGTTTATCGAAAGGGTAGGCGAAAAGGCCATCGGGGCGAAGGTTTTAAAAAGCCTTACCCCGGCACAGCAGGTGATAAAGATAGTTTATGATGAGCTCACCTATCTGATGGGAGGCTCTGCTGTGGGGATCAATTTTAGCCCGGCTCCGCCGACGGTGATAATGCTGGTTGGCCTTCAGGGAGGTGGTAAGACGACAGTTGCGGCAAAGCTCGCCCGGTATTTCAGGTCGAAGGGAAAGAGTCCAATGCTGGTAGCCGTTGATACCCGCCGTCCGGCGGCAGTTGAACAGTTGCGGGTCCTGGGTTTAGCCCTTGATGTCCCGGTCCATTCGCCTGATGCCAATACAGACCCGATAGATATATGTACCGACGCCGTCACCGCAGCCAGACGTTCTGGGCTGGATCTGTTAATACTGGATACCGCTGGCCGGCTCCACGTAGACCAGGAGATGATGGAGGAGCTTGTAAAGATTAGGGAAAGGGTACGCCCTCACGAGATCTTGCTTGTGGCCGACGGGATGACAGGTCAGGATGCCGTCAACATTGCAGGAGAGTTCCATGAGAGACTGGGTTTCGACGGTGTGATCCTGACGAAACTCGACGGAGATGCGAGGGGGGGTGCTGCTCTCTCAATAAGGACGGTCACCGGAAAACCCATAAAGTTTGTGGGAGTGGGAGAAAAGGTTGATGCACTTGAGGTTTTCCACCCTGAACGTATGGCATCGCGCATTCTCGGCATGGGTGACCTGCCCTCACTTGTGGAAAAAGCCCAGGAGGCCGTTGATATCGAAAAGGCGAAGGAACTTGAGGAGAAGCTTAGAAAAGAGACCTTCACCTTTGATGATTTTCTCGAGCAACTCCGCCAGGTGAAAAGACTGGGGCCTCTTGATCAGCTCCTCGATCTGATCCCTGGAGCTGGACAGGTTCTTAAGGGATTAAAGCCGGACGAACGTGCCCTTATACGTACCGAGGCAATCATCAACTCCATGACTAAAGAAGAGCGGCGAAAGCCGCACATAATCGACGGGAGCAGGCGTAAAAGGATCGCTATGGGAAGTGGTACCAGTGTACAGGAGGTAAATTCGTTATTAAAACAGTTCTCCATGATCCAGAAAATGGCCAGGAAGATCGGAAAGATGAAGGTAGGACGTACGAGTAGACCGATGTTCCCTTTTTAAGGGATTTCCATGAAGATTTCAAAGGAGGTGTAATCTTGCCAGTAAAGATCAGGTTGAAGCGAATGGGGGCCAAAAAGAGACCGTTCTACAGGATAGTTGTTGCGGATTCAAAGGCCCCGAGAGATGGTGTATACATCGAGGAGTTAGGCTTCTACAACCCCATCCCGGATCCTGCAGAGGTGAGGATCGACGAAGAGCGGGTGATCTTCTGGTTAAGCAAAGGCGCAATACCTACTGAGACGGCCAGAAGTCTGCTCAAGCGATATGGTGTCCTGAGCAAATGGGATCAGATACGCAGAGCCACTCCAACGGCTGAACCTGTGAGCGTTGAGCCAGAGCTTGCCGCGCCCGAACCAACGGAGCCAGAAGTCGGTGAGGCTGAAACGACCTCCCCGGAACCAGCCGAGCATGTTCCTCCAGCAGAAACGCCAACTGAACGAGAGGAGCAGACGCCGACGGAGCCAGTCCAACCTGCGCCGTCGGACGCAGAAGGAAGAGATGAAGCTGCCGAGGAGCCTGAGCCGCCTGTTCCGGAGACGCAGGGTGATACCGTGGCTGAAACAAGGCCAAAGAAACAGCGCCGCGCCAGGCAGCAGAAACAGAAGCCGCAGGCCGAAGATGCCACTGGAAATTAAGAGGGCGGTATTACGAGACAACGCAGGGTCGATGTTTATAGCAGATATTAAGAGGCAGAGTGACATCAGGGTGACTCAATCCTGGTAGAGCCGAGTCCGGAGGCATTGGTGTTCCGTCATGCGTGGCAATGAGCTTGTAGCTGTCGCAGAGATTACAAGGCCCAGTGGTGACTGTGGTGAGGTCAGAATAAAGCCATTGAAGGAGCTGATCGACTGGTTATGTTCTCAGAGGTCGGTTCTTGTCCAGTTCGCTGACGGTAAGACGGAGACTTTACAGATCGAGGAAGCAAAGAGACGGAAAGACTTTCTACTGGTGAAGTTTGAAGGTATAGACTCCATCTCTAACGCTGATCGGCTGCGGGATACACTAATATTGGTGGAGAGGAGGCAGATTCCTCCTGCCCCAGAAGGTGGGTACTGGGTTTTTGATATTATCGGCATGAAGGTTGAAACCGATGCTGGAGAGTATATAGGCACTGTGAAGGATGTACTTGAACTTCCGGCCAATGATGTATATGTAGTCGAGCATGAAGGGAAGGAGGTATTGATTCCGGCCATCGAGGATGTGGTGCAGGAGATTGATACCGAAGGACAGAAGATGGTGATTTCGCTTCTCGATGGATTGTTAGAACCATGTTGATCGATATATTGACCATATTCCCGGAGATGTTCTGCGCTCCATTTGGAGGGGGACTTGTCCGCCGAGCCAGAGATAAGGGGCTGATCACCATAGAGATACACAACATCCGTGATTTTGCACTCGATGCCCATAGGAAAGTGGACGATTACCCCTTCGGCGGAGGCCCTGGCATGGTGCTCAAACCAGAACCCATAGCCCGGGCATTACGGTCGCTCAAAAGAGGAAGGGAGGAACCAAAGAGGGTTATCTTTCTTACACCGCAGGGTGAACTATTCACTCAGTCGATGGCAAATAGACTTTCACTGGAGAAGCACTTGGTCTTCATCTGTGGCCATTATAAAGGTATAGATGAAAGGATAAGAGAGAAATACGTGACCGATGAGATCTCAATTGGCGACTATGTTCTCAGCGGCGGTGAGCTTGCAGCAATGGTGGTCATTGATGCCGTGGTACGTTTAATGCCCGGCGTTCTGAACGATTCACAATCTGCCCTGGACGATTCCTTTCAAGATGGCCTTCTTGATTGCCCATGGTATACGCGTCCCAGGGTATTTGAGGGGATGGAAGTCCCCGAGATCCTGTTCTCAGGAGATCATCGAAAGATAGAGGAGTGGAGAAGAGCGAAATCTTTGGAGAGGACACGGAGGAGAAGACCGGATTTAATATCCGGGGACGATCTCTAAGTCCCCTGGGTTGTTAGAGGGTTCCGCCTCCTCCAATATGTTATAGTCTCTCATGAATCATAAATTTTGAATCAGAAGGAGAGAAGATGGATGTTTTAACTTCTGTCGTCGCAAACCAGATCAAGGATGATATCCCGGAGTTTGGTCCCGGTGACACGGTGAGGGTACACGTAAGAGTGATTGAGGGGGAAAAGGAACGGACCCAGATATTTCAGGGGGTAGTCCTCCAGAGGAGAGGCAGTGGCATCAGTGAGACCTTTACCGTCCGAAGGGTATCGGGCGGAGTAAGCGTAGAGAGGATATTTCCCCTACACTCTCCAAACCTGGTTAAGATCGAGGTGGTTCAAAGAGGCAGAGTAAGGAGGGCGAAGCTCTTCTACCTGAGAGAACTCAAGGGGAAAGCCGCAAGGATCGCTAAAAGGAGATAGCTACCTCAAAAGGTGCTGTACCCGTTTGGCGTAGTGGAGGATGAGGTGCACTTAAGCCTGAGCCGTTATGACCGTCCGGCAAACGGAACGGCCGTTTTCAGGCGCCTCTGATCGAAAGGGAGGGCGAGTTGGAGTTCAAACTTCAGCCTTTCATCCCCCGCTCTACAGGCTCGGGGGTACGTCTTACATAGGATGAAATGCTAAAGCATTAACTCCTGGGGTGAGCTGAAAACGGAGGTAGGGTCGGGGTTTACCCCCGACCGAAAGTGCTAAATCCGGGAAATTGAACACTGAAAAACATTCGAAGAAGTTAGGTCAGTTGTTTTCGGCGTTTGTTCGGTGTTTTCCGAATCTGGGTTAATCTGTGGTTTAAAAAGGGGAAACTCCTATACTATCAAGTTACAGGTTGAGAGATGCGAGTTGCCAGACTGTATCGTCCAGGGGACCTGCGTATTGAAGACGCCAAGCCGCCAGGGATCAGAGATGGCGAGGTCCTGATCAGGGTAAAAGCTGCTGGTGTCTGCAGGTCTGATGTTCATTACTTCAGATACGGTAGGATAGGAGACGCTGTCGTTACTAAACCTATCATCCTTGGGCATGAATTCGCCGGTGTGGTAGAAGAGGTGGGGAAGAGGGTGGATGGATTAGAGCCCGGGGTTCCCGTCTGTGTCGAACCAGGGGTGCCCTGCCGTGTCTGTGAGGCATGCCGTGAAGGGAACTATAACCTATGTAAAAGTATGAAGTTCTGCGGCACTCCGCCGGTTGACGGCTGCTACAGGGAGCAGATACCCTACCCTTCGGACTTCGTTTTTCCACTACCAGGAGGCTTGAGCCTTGCTGAAGGGGCAATGATAGAACCTCTGGCCGTGAGCCTTCATGCTGTAGATCTCGGTAAGGTTAAGCCCGCGGAGACAGTAGCCGTACTGGGTTCTGGTTCGATCGGGCTCTCGGTAATCCAGCTCGTCAGGTTGACAGGAGCGGCTGAGATATATGCTACGGATCTGCTTCGGGATAGGCTCAGTTGGGCGGAACATTTCGGTGCCTCCCTGGTGATTAACGCTGCTGTTGAAGACCCGGTGAGAAGGATAACGGATGCAACTGGTAATAGAGGTGTAGATGTGGTCTTTGAAGCGGCCGGCGTGGTAGAAACGCCCCAGCAGGCAGTGGATATAGTGAAGCCCGGGGGCAGGGTGGTCCTCATAGGTATCTCTTCCGAGGATAGTATCCATTTAAGTGCCTCTTCTGCCCGTCGTAAGGGGATTACCATCAAGCTGGTTAGGAGGATGAGACATACCTATCCCAGGGCCATCAGGTTGGTTGAGAAGAGGTTGGTCGATGTTAAATCTCTGGTTACTCATGAGTTCTCTCTTGAAGAGATAGTATCCGCCTTTCATTTAGTCGAGAGCTACGGTGATGGAGTAGTTAAAGCTGTCATCAGGATTTGAAGAAGGTTTTTGCCCTTTTCGTATAGATGTCACATTGTATCAGCAAAATATCTCCATGAAAGGAGGACTTGGTAACAGATGTATGGCAAAAGATACTCCATAGGCATAGACTTCGGTACGGAGTCAGGCCGAACTGTTCTCGTGGACGTGGAGACGGGTGAGGAGGTTGGCACATCCGTGCATCACTATAAAGATGGAGTTATAGACCGAGTGCTGCCGGACGGAAGTACCCAGTTGGAACCGGACTGGGCGCTCCAAAATCCAGCCGATTACATTGAGGTACTGAAGACCACAATACCGGCTGTGATCGAGCAGGCGGGGATTAATCCTGAATGTGTGGTCGGCCTGGGGATAGATTTCACATCGTGTACGATGATGCCTATAGATAAAGGGGGCACCCCTTTGTGTATGTTGAATCAGTACAAAGGTAATCCCCACGCCTGGGTGAAGCTGTGGAAACACCATGCGGCCCAGCCGGAGGCTGACAGGGTAAATCAGGTGGCTAGAGAGAGGGGGGAGAAATTCCTCTTGAGGTATGGGGGAAAGATCTCGTCGGAGTGGTTTTTCCCGAAGATCCTCCAGATACTGAACGAAGCCCCGGAGATATATGAGGCTGCGGACAGGATGATTGAAGGGGCAGATTGGATCGTACTCCAGCTCACAGGCAATGAAAGACGTAACCTCTGCACAGCGGGCTACAAGGCGATATGGGATAAAAAACATGGTTATCCGAGCAGGGATTATTTCCGGTCAGTGCATCCAGGGTTTGAGAACGTAGTTGAGGAGAAACTTTCGACTGACATATACCCTCTTGGCACGAAGGCAGGCGGTCTCACTCCAGAAATGGCCCGGCTGACAGGTCTTAAGCCTGGGACATCCGTGGCAGTTGGCAACGTGGATGCACATGTTGCCGTGCCCGCCGCTACTGTGACGGAGCCGGGTAAGATGGTTATGATAATGGGGACCTCCATCTGCCATATGGTATTGGGGAGGGAGAGGAAGACCGTAGAAGGTATGTGTGGAGCCGTGGAGGACGGTATCCTGCCCGGCTTCATCGGCTTCGAAGCAGGACAATCTGCGGTGGGAGACATTTATGCGTGGTTTCTAAAGGCATGTGTCCCTCCGGAGTACCATGAAGAAGCAGAACGGAGGGACATCGACCTTCATGCCCTCTTGGAGGAGAAGGCCTCCAGGCTCAAGCCAGGAGAGACAGGTCTGTTGGCCCTGGACTGGTGGAATGGAAACAGGTCGGTGCTGGTGGATGCTGATCTCATGGGATTTCTCATGGGTTGTACGCTCAATACTCGTCCTGAAGAGATCTACCGTGCGCTTATCGAATCTACTGCTTATGGCACGCGGATGATCATAAAGGCCTTTGAGGACTCGGGTGTGGCGGTTGATGAGATATATGCGTGCGGGGGATTGCCTGAAAGGAATAAGCTGGTGATGCAGATCTTCGCCGATGTCACGGGAAGGGAGATAAAGCTCGCGGCTTCCCCTCAGACCTCCGCCTTCGGCTCTGCAATGTTCGGGGCTGTGGCCGCAGGAAGTGAGAATGGCGGGTATGACGATATCTTCGAGGCAGCACGGAGGATGGCGAGGATCAAGGACGAGAAGTTCATCCCCATCCCGGAGAACAAAAGGATATATGAGGAACTATTTGGGGAATATGCCAGATTGCATGATTACTTCGGACGCGGCGAAAACGATGTGATGAAGAGGCTAAAGAGGATCAGGGCGGAGGTGACAAGATAGGTGAAAGGTTGTCAAGGGAGGATCTGATCATGTTGGAAAGGCTACGGCAGGAAGTATGGCGGATGAACCAGGAATTGCCGAGACAGGGACTGGTGACCATGACAAGCGGCAATGTGAGTGGCCGAGATCCGGAGACCAATTACGTAGTCATCAAGCCAAGCGGTGTGAGATTTGAGGAGATGAAGCCTGAGGATCTGGTGGTTGTTGATCTTGATGGGAATGCCCTTGAAGGCGTCTTCCGCCCGTCAGTAGATCTGCCCAATCATCTTTACATTTATCGTCATAAATCCGGGATAAACGGTATTGTTCATACACATTCGAACTATGCCACGAGCTTTGCGGCATTGGGGCAGCCTATCAGACCCTATCTGACGGCTATAGCGGATGAATTTGGCGGAGAGATCCCGTGTGCGGAATATGCAAGTAACGAGGCGGACAACATAGGGAGGGCCGTCGTCCGTGCGATGAATAGAGGCCCGGCCGTACTCTTGAAGAATCATGGGGTCTTTACCTTTGGTCCTTCTCCATCTGCTGCCTTGAAGGCAGCGGTGATGGTGGAAGACGTAGCAAAGACCGTCTACCTCACTCTCCTGAGGGGGAAGCCCGATGAATTATCGCCGGATGAGATCGAGAAATGGTGGGATCGGTACCACCATAGATACGGACAGGAAAAGATGGAGGGGGTCAGATGAATAAGAGGGAGCGGTATCGGGAAACACTCCTTTTTGGTAAACCTGATAAGATACCCTTTTCTCCTGGGGGCCCGAGAGAATCCACCCTGGCGACATGGCACCAGCAGGGGCTTCCCGAAGGAGCAAGCTATTACGAGGCCCTGCTTGACATCCTCGGCATAGAACAGGAACCTCAGGAGCCGAGGGTCGATCTGGGCGTATCGTTTCAGATGATTCCCAAATTTGAGGAGAAGGTGCTTGAACACAGGGATGGACATTACGTGGTGCAGGACTGGATGGGGGCCATCACTGAGATCTCAGACCAATACGACTACACCTACATCCGTTCGGCTAAGGATTTCGTGACCCGGAAGTGGCACAAGTTCCCGGTAGAGAACCACAAGGACTGGGAGGAGATGAAAAGACGTTTCGATCCAAAGGCGCCTGGGCGCTACCCGGAGGATTTTGAGCAGCGATGCGAGAGGTTGAAGAACCGAGATTATGTGGTGAGTTTTGGTTTTAATGGACCTTTCTGGCAGCTCCGGGAATGGTGTGGCTTCGAAAACCTCTGCATGTTGATGATGGATGATCCTGATTTTGTACAAGAGATGATCGATTTCTGGGCCGGGTTCGTCTCCCGGACGATGGCGCCTATCCTTGAAAAGGTCGAGGTGGACAGCGTATGTATTTCGGAGGACATGGCCTACAAGGGCCACAGCATGATCTCACCGAGGATGGTCCGGCAGTTTTTACTGCCAACATACGATCGCTGGGTTTCAGAGATCAAGGCAAGCGGTTGTCCTCTGGTTTCGATGGATTCGGACGGTTACATCGGTGAACTGATCCCTATCTGGATAGAGGCAGGGATCAACTGCTGCCAGCCTGTGGAGGTCGCCGCTGGCAACGACATCGTCGAGTATCGGAAGAGATATGGGAACAGGATGGCATATATCGGCGGCATTGATAAACGTGCCCTTGCCAAGGGTGGACGGGCCATGGAGAGGGAAGTCATGCGAGTAGTACCTCCCCTATTGAAAGATGGAGGATTCATCCCCGGATGCGATCACGGGGTCCCACCCGACATATCATGGCCTGATTACGTCGAATATTCAAAATTGCTGGCGGAACTGACTGGCTGGCTGTAAGCGACGGGGGAAATGGGATGTTGATCTCCAGAAATATCCAGCGGATAAAACCTTCGGTGACCCTTGCCATCACTGCCAGGGCGAAGGCGATGTTGGCAGAGGGCATCGATGTTGTATCATTGAGTGCTGGAGAACCAGACTTTGACACACCGCAGAACATCAAGGATGCCGCAATAAGGGCTATAAATCAGGGATTCACAAAATATACACCCGCCACAGGGATATTAGAACTGAGGAAGGCGATATGCAAAAAGTTCGAAAGGGATAATGG
This sequence comes from Candidatus Latescibacterota bacterium, assembly GCA_012961925.1. GTDB lineage: Bacteria > Latescibacterota > MVCY01 > MVCY01 > DTYK01 > DTYK01. The sequence continues at coordinate 40,202 of DTYK01000230.1, read as the reverse complement.
CCTGGCATATGATCCGTCTCAGGTGATTGTCAGTTGTGGTGGAAAGCATTCGATCTACCTTGCAATCCTCGCCTTGGTAGATGAAGGTGACGAGGTCATAATCCCCCGGCCATACTGGGTCAGCTATCCGGAGCAGGTTAGGATCGCAGGGGGCAATCCGGTAGTTCTCACTCCTACGAAGGAAAACGGGCTGAAGGTTTCACCTCAAGATCTGAGGAGTGCCCTGACCTCGCGGACCAAACTTCTGATCTTAAACAGCCCCTCGAATCCGAGTGGGATCGTCTATACCAGGGACGAGCTTGCAGCTCTGGCGGAAGTTGTGTTGGAGGCTGGTATATATGTACTCTCAGACGAGATCTATGAGAAGATCATCTATGATGGTGCAAGACACTGTAGCATTGCCTCGCTTGTAGAAGGTATGGTGGAGCGGACGGTGGTCGTGAACGGAGTGTCAAAGTCTTATTCAATGACAGGGTGGAGGATAGGGTACGCTGCTGGCCCGGAAGCTGTAATATCGGCGATGGGGAAGATCCAGAGCCAGGAGACGTCCAACTCCTGTTCTATAGCTCAGATGGCAGCCCTTGAAGCTCTTACCGGACCGCAGGATAGCGTCGGCGCAATGATAGAGGCCTTCGACAGGCGGAGGAGATATATAGTTGACAGGCTCAATTCCATCGAAGGCATCTCTTGTCCTGTGCCACAGGGGGCCTTCTATGTTTTTCCGGATGTTTCGTCCTATTATGGTTTTTTTCACAAGGGTAAAAGGATAGAAGATTCCGTGGATTTCTGCGAGTTTCTGCTTGATGAGATGAAGGTCGCCTGTGTGCCAGGGGCTGGATTTGGGATGGATACTAACATCAGACTTTCTTACGCCACTTCGCTGGAGAACATCGAGAAAGCGATGGACAGGATCGAGGAAGGACTCAAGAAACTTCAGAGGTGAAGAACCACGGGTTTGGATTGAAAAGCGCATGGAGCCGGAGTTAAGTCTTTAGACTTTCATCCTCAGATGTACAGACTCAACGGTTTGTCTTGCCCAAGATGAAATACTAAAGCATTAAACTCCTTGAGCGAAGCTGCGGCAGTTTATGCGCATTTGATTAGGTCGTTCTATGTAGCATGATAGGAGGAGAGTTGACTGGATCAGACGAATACAAGAAGGGAGAGGTCAGGAAATTGAAGATAGGTCTTCCGAAAGGAAGCCTCCAGGAAGCTACTTTCCGACTGTTCAGGAAGGCCGGCTATCGGATATCTGTCGGGTCCCGGTCTTATGTTCCTCAGATCGATGATCCTGAAATGGAGGGACTTCTGATCCGGGCGCAGGAGATAGCTCGATATGTAGAGGATGGGGTCCTGGACGTGGGATTGACCGGAAGGGACTGGATAATGGAATCCGGATCCGACGTAGTAGAGGTCGCCCAACTGGTCTATGCAAAGGCGGGATTCCGTCCCGTGAAATGGGTGGTGGCTGTGCCCAGCGACTCCCGGATCAATTCTCTGAAAGACCTTGAGGGTAAAAGGATCTCGACGGAGCTTGTGGGTTTCACGAAGCGATATCTACAGGAGAGAGGTATCCATGCGGATGTACAGTTTTCCTGGGGTGCAACAGAGGTGAAACCCCCTCAGTTAGCAGATGCCATCGTGGAGCTGACAGAAACCGGGGCGTCCCTCAGGGCTAACAATCTTCGAGTTATTGAGACAGTTCTGGAGTCAACTACCAGGCTGATCGCCAACAAACAGGCCTGGGAGAACCCCTGGAAACGTGAAAAGACAGAAAACCTCGCCCTGTTACTTCAGGGTGCCCTGCAGGCAGAGGAGAAGGTGGGTTTGAAGATGAACGTTCAGAAGGACCGGCTCGATGAGATCGTTAAAAAGTTACCATCCCTTCACACCCCTACTGTGTCCAACCTTACTGACAAAAATTGGGTTGCGGTGGAAGCGGTGATAGACGAAAAGGTCGTCCGGGACATCATCCCCCTACTGAAAAAGGCTGGTGCCCAGGGGATTATAGAATATCCGCTCAACAAGGTGATATACTGATAGGGTTTGGTATATCTTCCAGGCCTCGTGTATAAGCTTAGGAAAGCCTGCCTCTTACCGAACATTGCAGGGAGAAAAAATGGCTGATGGTGGCATGATAGAGATTATAGAATATGACACTAAGAGGATAAACAAAAGGGTACAAGAGGTCATTTCACGTGGCAACCTCTACTTTCCAGATATAGACATTGAAGTCAGAGCGATTGTTGATGCGGTGAGGGACATGGGTGATGAGGTACTGGTCAAACTGACAGAGGAGTTTGACGGAGTGTCGATTTCACCAAGCAGCTTCAGGATCCCTCCTTCCACAATAGAAGCTGCTTATGAAAAGGTTGATGCTGAGTTCCTTCTCGCTTTGCAGGAGTCTATCCAGAACATCACGAAGTACCATGAGAACGAGCTTATGAGACCCTTCAGGTTGGAGGAAGGTGATGGGGTGTCCCTTGAAGAGCGGGTCAGTCCAATAGAGAAGGTGGGCCTTTATGTGCCGGGTGGGAAAGCAATCTACCCCTCCTCTATCGTAATGAACGCTGTTCCGGCGAAGGTTGCCGGAGTGAGCAGAATCGTTGTAATGACGCCTCCCAAGAATTCTGCGGATAACCCCCATGTGTTGGTCACCTTTGGAGAGTTGGGCTTGAAGGAGGTATATACCCTCGGCGGAGCTCAGGCAATCGCTGCACTGGCCTTCGGGACGGAGACCGTTCCGAAGGTGGACAAGATCATCGGACCAGGAAATATCTACGTAGCGCTGGCCAAAAGATATGTCTATGGGGTGGTTGACATCGACATGATTGCAGGTCCATCAGAGGTCGTTGTGCTGGCGGACGACTCGGCAGACCCGATGTTTATTGCGGCAGACCTCCTGGCTCAGTCCGAGCATGACCAGATGGCAACCGCTATCTGCATCACGACTTCGCTCCGATTGGGCAAGGAGGTAGAGGCTGAGATAGCCCGGCAGATAAAGATGTTGAGGCGCCAGCGGATTGTGGCAGAATCCCTAAAAAACCACGGAGCCATTATAGTGGTGAAGACGCTGGAAGAAGGCATTGAGCTGGTAAACCTGATAGCCCCTGAGCACCTGGAATTGATGACACAAAATCCCCGCCGGTGCCTGCGAAAGGTTAAGAACGCTGGCGCCATCTTCCTGGGTGCATACTCACCTGTCCCTGTGGGCGACTATCTTGCCGGCCCGAGCCATGTTCTACCAACAGGGGGGACAGCAAGGTACAGTTCTCCGCTTAGCGTGTATGACTTCGTCAAGCGTTCAAGCATTATTGAATACTCCAAGGGAAAGATACAAAAGAAGGGAACGTTGATCCGAAGATTAGCAAGTGTAGAGGGGCTCGAAGGGCATGCAAGGGCAATCGAAGTGAGGGAGAAGGGTGGAAGCTCCCCTGATTTGCCCGTGGATGCTAACGGAGGTTTGAATGAAAAGTCCGCTTGACAAGATAAGACCGGAGGTGAGGGGGCTGTCCCAGTACACCCTTGAGCAATACCGATACGAAATCAAGATTAATCAAAACGAAAACCCTTTTGACATCCCAGTCCACTTGAAAGATCAGGTTATGGAGCTGGCCAGAGACAGGAGCTGGGCACGTTATCCTGACTTTGTACCAAGGGATTTTCAGCAGAAATTGGCCCATTACGTCAGGTGGGACCCGGAGGGCATCCTTGTCGGCAATGGATCAAATGAGCTGATCAGGTCGGTTCTGATGGTTTCGATAGAGAAAGGTTCCAGGGTGGTTATTCCTGTTCCAACCTTCACGCTGTATAAACTGATGAGTACTCTGTTTGGTGCCGATGTGATTGAGGTCAAACTTAATACAGACTACACCTTCAATACAGAAGCGCTCAGAGAGGCCGCAGAAGATGCCGACCTTCTCATCCTCTCTTCACCTAACAATCCTACAGGTTGTGTTATTACCGATGAAAACCTTCGGTTGTTGCTTCAGAATACCGATGCTCTCGTACTGGTTGATGAGGCTTACTGTGAATTCAGCGGGACAAGCTGCCTTCCGCTTTTAAAGAGCTACAAAAATCTGATAATCCTCAGGACCTTTTCAAAAGCCTTCTCGCTGGCAGGCCTGAGGGTCGGGTACCTTATTGCCGATCCTTTACTGACCCGCGAGATTGCCAAGGCAAAGCTCCCCTATGATCTGAACTTCTTCTCTCAAATGGCCGCCATGAAGGTCTTAGAGAATATCATGATTATCAAGGAACGGATTAAATACATAATAGCCCAACGGGAGATCCTTTATGAGACACTGCAGCAGATCCCAGGGGTGACACCTTATCCATCCCACGCGAACTTTATCCTTTTCGAAACCATTCTGGATGCGAAGTACCTGTTTTCAAAGCTTCTTGAACACGGGGTGCTGGTAAGAGATGTGAGTTCGTACCCCATGCTTGCTAAGGCATTAAGGGTGACCGTTGGAAAAGAGGAAGAAAACAAGCGGTTCGTACGAGCCTTAACCGATATCATGTCTTTGTAATCCTGTGTTAATCTGTGTAATCTGTGGTATTGTAATTTAAGGATTACCTTTGACTCAGGGCTAAACGGGAGAAACCCATGAAAAGTATGGCTGAGGCAAAGATTGCCTTCCAGGGGGAGATGGGTGCTTACAGCGAGCTTGCGGCGCGGGAATTCTTTGCATGTGAAGCGAAACTTTGCCCTACGACAACCTTTGAGGGCGTGTTCTCCTCGGTGAAGAACGACGAAAGCACCCATGGCATCGTCCCAATCGAGAACTCCCTTACCGGCAGCATTCATGAGAACTACGACCTTTTATTGGAATACGAACTGCCGATAACCGGCGAGATAAAACTGCGAATAGTGCACAATCTCATAGCGAATCCGGGGGTCAGGATGGATAGGATCAGAAGGATATATTCTCACCCCCAGGCCCTGTCCCAGTGCAAGGAGTTCCTCAAAAAGATGGGCCAGGTGGAGTTAATTACGGTCTATGACACAGCCGCGGCTGTAAGGATGATCAGGGACGGGCAGATGAGGGATGGAGCTGCGGTGGCCAGTGCTCAGGCTGCCTTCGACTATGGCCTCGCGATCTTGAGGGCAGGGATTGAGGACAACCAGAGAAACCTGACGAGGTTTCTCATCATCTCCAAACAGGAGACAACACCAGCTTCTGATCCTAAGACCTCCATCGTCTTTTCGACCAGTAATGTCCCAGGCGCACTTCATAAGAGCCTGGGAGTATTTGCCACAAGATACATAAACCTGCTAAAGATAGAGTCGAGGCCCATATACGGGAGGCCTTGGGAGTACCTGTTTTACCTTGATTTCGAGGGAGATACAAGGGAAGAAAGATGTCGAGAGGCTTTAGATGAGCTTACGAAGGTCGCCACATTTATGAAAGTGCTTGGTTGTTATGAAAAAGGCAAAGAAGTGGACGGTAGAGTTTATGAGAGATAGACTGATCGGCAGCCAATAAACTTTTGAGACAGGTATGCTTGATGTTATAAGAAGTTCAGCGGGTACATTGGTGGCGTGGGCGAAGCTGAAGTTATACCCGGGGATGGGGATGATTGATATTAATAAGACTCTTCGATCGGCGAAGAAGCTGTTGGCCTGCCTTCCGGCGGAGCTTGTTGTAGAGGAGATCCTTGAACCTTTGATTGAAGACCTCGTACCTTCGGGGGCGGTCATACTGGTCGATACCGACCGTCCGGAGGCAGTAGTCCAATACTATCCAAGGACCGAGATCCTCACGCTCTCCAGAAGTGACCTTGGATTGTTCCTTTTGCCAAAAGGACGGGTCATTGAGAGGATTAAGTCTGAGAGGGTAGATATAGCGATTGATTTTCACAGGGAATTCTTTCTTCCAACGGCCTATCTATGTGCGCAAAGCGGTGCTCGCATTACTGCAGGGTTTGGAAGCTCAAAGGGAACTCCTTTCTTCAACATCGCATATCAACCGAAGCGGCTAGGCGGGTCGATTATCAGCATGTGCCAGGACCTGATCAGGATGTTGCACTCCATAGGGCTGAAGAGGGAGGGAAGTTGAGAACCCCCGAGAGGATCCTGGTGATCAGGCTGAGCTCCCTTGGAGATGTTGTTCTGGCATCTGTTGTTATCGGGGCTATTAAAAGAAGACTACCGCAAGCCCTCCTCTCCATCCTGGTGAAGTCTGAATACGCCGGCCTGTATAGTTGCGACCCTCGCATCACCCATGTTATACCTCTGCACCCCGGTCATCCCCATCTTCTACAACTTGTGAGGTCTCTTAGAAAGAAGAATTTTGATACCATCGTAGACATCCATTCCAACCTCAGAAGCCTTCTTATCAGGAACCTTGTATCTGCTGACAGAAAGGTTCACTATCACAAGAGACACCTTATTAGATGGGCAATGGTTCACCTCAAATGGCTCAACTTTCAACCCAGGCATACAGTTGACCTCTACCTTGATGCCGTGAGAGGGTTGGGTATCAGGGATAGCCCGAGGAAGCCAAAGCTCTACGTCGATGCAACGACCAGACACAGGGTGAGAGATCTTCTGATAGAGAGCGGTCTATCTGGTGATGATATCTTGGTCGGGGTGAGCCCTGGTGCCAGATGGAAGGCTAAAAGGTGGAGGGCTGAAGGGTTTGCTTCGGTTTGCGACAGCCTCCTCCAGAGGAGGGAGACAAAGGTCCTGATCCTTGGCGATAAGGATGATGTACCGTTTGTCAGAGAAATTCTATCCTGGATGAGAAGACGACCTATTGATATGACCGCAAGATTAGATATCCAGGAACTGATGGCAGCCATAAGCTTCTGCAGGCTCTTTTTATCCAACGACAGTGGACCTATGCACATTGCAACTGCCTTAGGTGTGCCGGTGGTTTCAATCTTCGGTCCGACCCACCCGAAACTTGGTTTTTCGCCCCTGGGCGAGAAAGACATTGTGATCAGTAGAAATCTTTCCTGTAGTCCCTGTAGCTTGCATGGGGAGGGAGACTGCAGATTAAAGAGACGGATCTGTATGGAGCAGATCACTCCTGAAATGGTTCTGGAAGCCCTTGAGCGACTGTTGCCCCATTGAAAGGACTACCCGGGTGATATGATATGTCGGTTTTGAATACATTTGTAGCATTTGATCTGGAGACAACCGGATTAGACCCGGAGGTTGCTGAGATAATCGAGATTGGTGCGGTCAAGGTAGAGGAAGGAGAGGTCGCCGGGGAGTTTGACCATCTGGTCAGACCTTCTGGCTCAATCCCTCCCTCTATCACCCGACTGACAGGGATATCAGACGATGATGTAAGGGGTTCTCCTGAGCTCTCTCAGGCATTATCAAGCTTCAGGGAATTTATAGGCGAATATCCCCTTGTCTCCTATAACGCTCCCTTTGACCTTGCCTTTCTCAGGAGACATCCCGGCTTCCATAATGTGCGTCCGGTCTGGGATTGTCTGGAGTTAGCCCGCTGTGTCTTGCCGAGGTTGATTAATCATAGACTTCGAACGCTTATCCGATTTCTTAGGATAGGCGAAGACCAAAGCCATCGGGCTCTGAACGATGCCCGTGGACTGGCCCTGGCGTTCCTGCGGTTGATCGATACCCTCATGGATAAGGATCTGGCTACTGTTCAGGAGATGCTCAGGATAGCGCAGGGGACAGGTTCCAGTCTGGAGTACATCCTACGTGAGGTCACCGGTTCTCTCATCAGGAGGGTTCCACGGACCAAGATCAGGGCCCGAGAGACCGACGTCTCGTACCTGAGGGAGCTGTTTAATGTGGAGGGACTGGCCGTTTCATCCTCTGACCTGAGCTCTGAAGGGAAGCTACCTGAGAGGATAGATGTGGACCTGATCTGCTCCATCTTTGCCGAGCAGGGGGTCCTCAGCAGATGCCTTAAGGGTTATGAGAAGAGAGATCAACAACTTGTCATGGCGCGGGTTGTTGCCGAGACGTTCAACAACTCACAATGGCTTGTGGTAGAAGCCGGAACAGGCACCGGGAAGTCGCTCGCCTACCTTGTTCCAGCCATCTACTGGTCGGTTAATAATAGAAGCCGGGTGGTCGTCTCGACCAATACCAAAAACCTCCAGGAACAATTGTTCTACAAAGACTTGCCAGAGCTGGCCAGGATTCTGGCTATACCTTTTGGGTCAACGCTTCTCAAAGGACGATCGAACTACATCTGCCTTAACAAGTGGTACACGGCCCTGAGCCAGGTTGAAACCGCGTTCTCAGACGACGAAAGGAGAGCAGCCGTAGCTGTCTTAACCTGGCTGGAGGAGACCACCACGGGTGATATAGCCGAAAACAACGGGCTTAGGGGATTCAGAAATGCAACCTTATGGGGCAAGATCTGCGCCGAAAGTAACTATTGTCTTGGACAGAGGTGTAAATATCATAACAGATGTTTCGTCACAAAGGTGAGGAAAGCGGCCCTCAAGTCCCATATCGTCGTGGTCAACCACTCGCTGCTATTCTCAGACCTTGCATCCGAAAATGCTGTGCTGGCCGACTATGAACATCTCATCCTCGATGAGGCGCATAACGTTGAAAAAGTGGCAACGCAGTACCTGGGACGCCAGATGGATGTATGGAGGATCAGGACGTTAGTCCGCAGTCTTTACTCTAAGGAGCTCGCTGAAACCGGAATGTTGGTCACCATCAGGCAGCTTCTAACGGACTCGGAAGTCGATCAGCTTATGCTTGAGAGTTCCCTCTCACGAATAAGGATGCTCATTGAGATCTCAAAGGCGGCCTGGCAGGAGGGTCAAGAACTTTTCCGGAACCTGACAAAGGAGGTGAGGGACTACTTCGGCGATAACAGCACACCTCGCTCCCAGAAGATAAGGTATAAGAAGGAAGAAGGGGTCTTTAAGCTTATCCATGGTGGATTAGAGAACTACCTTCATCTGCTGGAGCGATTGGGGTCAGAGGTGTATGAGTTCTGTATGTGGCTGAAGGGTCTGCCAGACGGTACTTTCAGGATGCAGGAGGAATTGACAACCAGTCTTGAGGGAAGATATATGGATTGTCAGGAGATCTGCGATGACTTTGCCTTTCTCCTTGCTGCCGAAGATGACGATTATGTTTACTGGGTCGAGCTGCCTGCAAGAGAGGAGAGCTTTGATACCAGGCTTTGCGCCGCTCCCATCGATGTTTCACCTCTTTTGTCGTCCCGGCTGTATAGCAGATTAAAAACTATAGTCTTCACTTCGGCGACCATCACTGTCGGCGGTGATTTCAGCTATTTTACCAGCAGACTCGGTATTGATCCCGGGTGTAATGGCAGGGTGAAACTCCTGGCTCTGGGGTCGCCTTTCGACTATAAAAAACAGAGTCTGCTCTGTATCCCATCCTGGGTTCCGCCGCCAGGGTCTCCTCTGTTCCAGAGTTCGATCGATGAGATCATCCAGAATCTGACGGGGAAGATCAGGAAAGGGGCACTTGTCCTCTTCACGTCCTATGCAATGCTAAACGAATCTTATAGTAGTCTGAAGGATTTTGCAGATACCGAAGGGATTGCCCTTCTTGGTCAGGGTCTTGACGGTTCCCGTTCCAACATCATGACCCAGTTTATTGAAGAGCCGGGCTCTGTCCTTTTTGGCACGGAGAGCTTCTGGGAGGGTGTGGACCTGCCGGGCGAGGCCCTGGAGGTGCTTGTGATCGTTAAGCTCCCCTTTGCGGTTCCCACCGAACCCATTGTTGCCGCACGGATAGAGAGACTGGAGCAACAGGGGGTGAACCCATTCTATAATTATTCATTGCCCGAGGCAGTGATAAAACTCCGCCAGGGTTTTGGGAGACTCATAAGGAATCGGACCGACAGGGGCGTGGTCGTCATACTGGACAACCGGGTACTCACAAGGGATTACGGGGCAGTCTTTATGAACTCACTTCCAGGAAAACATGCTGTCTTTAGATCAGCGGATGAGATGGTTAAGGGTATTCTGGAGTGGTTTGATCTGGAAACCTGATTTGCCCCTTGACAAGCGGGCCTTAATGTGGTAAATTTTTTATGATCGAATATCTCACCGTTGCGGGTGTGTTCGTTCAGGATTTCAAGGGCGGTTAGCTCAGTTGGTTAGAGTGCTTGCTTGACATGCAAGAGGTCACTGGTTCAAGTCCAGTACCGCCCACCAGATAATCAGAATAAACTTAACGATAGAAGAGGCTGGGGAGTGTATGTCAGAGGAGAAGCTGATTTCGGTTACCTTTTCTGATGGAGTTGAGAGGAGATACCCGGCTGGGACAAGTCTGTTTGATATTGTTGCAGAGATAGATCTCGGATCAAACGTCCCTTTAGTGGCCAGGGTGGATGGGAGGTTGGTTGACCTCTCTACCCCGGTGACCTCCGATTGTGCTGTAAAACTTCTCTCCTTCGAGAGTCCGGAAGGTAAGGGTGTTTACTGGCACAGTACCTCTCATATCCTTGCTCAGGCTGTGAAGGAACTCTTTCCTGAGGCAAAATTAGGGGTCGGACCATCGATTGAGAACGGTTTCTATTATGACTTCGATGTCCAAAACCCCTTTTCGCCAGGAGATCTGGAAAAGATCGAGGAGAGGATGCGCCGGATCGTAAAGGCAGATCTCCCCTTTCGGAGAAAAGAAGTCTCAAGGGCGGAGGCGCAAAGGTTGTTCACCTCAAAGGGGGAAGACTACAAGGTCGAACTTATCGAGGAACTTGATGCAGAGGAGCAGCCAATCATATATCAACAGGACGGTTTTATTGACCTGTGCCGCGGACCGCATCTGCCCTCTACGGGTTACATAAAGGCATTCAAGCTCCTCAGTAGCTCCGGTGCATACTGGAAGGGGAACGAGAGAAACCCAATGCTTCAGCGCATTTACGGCATTTCTTTTCCTGAACAAAAGCAACTCGATGAGTACCTCTCCAAATTGGAAGAGGCGAAAAGAAGAGATCATCGGAGACTGGGGCAGGAGCTTGACCTTTACAGCGTACATGAGGACGTCGGCGCAGGGTTGATCCACTGGCATCCAAATGGTGCAGTGATCAGAAATGTGATCGAGGAGTTCTGGAAGGAAGAGCACTGGAAAAGAGGATACAAGCTCGTGTACACACCCCATATTGCCAGCGAGAGGATATATCAGATCAGCGGACATATAGAGAATTACTCTGACCTTATGTATTCACCGATGGATATTGACGGCATACCGTACCGTCTCAAGCCTATGAACTGTCCCGGGCATATATTGATCTTCAAGACCAGGCAGAGAAGTTACCGGGACCTCCCAATAAGATATGCGGAACTTGGCACAGTTTACAGGTATGAAAGGTCAGGAGTGTTACATGGGATGCTTCGGGTGCGTGGGTTTACCCAGGATGATTCCCATATTTTCTGCACCGAGGAGCAACTACCTGATGAGATCGTGGGTGTATTGGATTTGGTCCAGTTTATGATGGACACGTTTGGTTACAGCTATAAGGCATATCTGAGTACAAGGCCTGAGAAGTCAATCGGATCGGATGAAGCCTGGGAGAAAGCGACTAATACACTAAGGATGACCCTCGAAAAGATGGGGCTGGACTACCAGGTGGATCCTGGTGAAGGTGTTTTCTATGGACCAAAGATCGATATTGAACTCGAAGATGCCCTTGGGAGGGAGTGGCAGGGGCCAACAATCCAGGTGGATTTTAATCTACCCGAACGCTTTGACATAAACTACATCGGCCAGGATGGAAGGGAGCATTCGGTAGTTATGATCCATCGCACGGTGCTCGGTGCGATGGAGCGCTTTATCGGGGGATTGATAGAGCACTATGGTGGTGCCTTCCCGGTTTGGCTGGCTCCTATACAAGTTGCCATCATCCCCATTACCGATGTACAGATGGAGTATTCCGAAAGGGTCGCCGAAGCGCTCAAAGCCGATTTGATCAGGGTGTGGGTTGACCGGAGGAGCGAAAAGATCGGACATAAAATTCGAGATGCAGAGATCCAGAAGATCCCGTACATGCTGGTAGTCGGCTCGAGAGAGGTGAAGGAAGGGACCTTATCCTTGAGGAAACGGGGTGAGGGCGACCTTGGAAGTGTGAAGTTAGAGGAGTTTCGGACGAGGATTCTGGACGAGATCCGTAAGAGGATGTGAAGGACCAAATAGGGCGAAGGAGGTGATTACCTATTAAAAGGCAGGCCAGGATCAACTATCAGATTCGAAGCCCTCAGGTGAGGGTGATCGGCCCGGAAGGAGACCAGATTGGTATAATGGATACAAAGGCTGCCCTACAAATGGCCGCTGAACATGGGCTTGATCTGGTGGAAATCTCACCGAATGCAGATCCACCCGTCTGTCGAATAATGGACTACGGGAAGTTCAAGTACGAACAGGAGAAGAAGGCCAAGGAGGCAAAGAAGAAGCAGCACGTCTCCCATCTCAAAGAGATAAGGATGCGTCCGAAGATAGACGAACACGATTATCAGTTTAAACTTCGTCATCTCAAAGAGTTCCTCGCTGAGGGTGACAGGGTAAAGGTGACCGTTATCTTCAGGGGAAGAGAGAACATACATAAGGAATTCGGCAGGAAACTCCTTGAACGAGTTGTTGAGGACTCGTCTGAGGTGGCCTCACTTCAGGGTCCCCTCCGCTCAGAAGGCGGGAGCCTGGTGGCTATCCTTTCACCAAAACAATAAGGGGCAAAAAGCGATGCCGAAGATGAAAACACATAGAGGTGCAGCGAAAAGGTTTAAAATAACAGCTACAGGTAGGATTAAAAGAAACAAAGCCTACAAGTCCCATCTTCTGACGAAGAAGACTGCCAAAAGGAAGAGATTGCTACGGAAGTCCGCTCTTGTGGAATCCGTAGATCTCCGGAAGGTGAAGAGGATGATTAGCAGTTAAGGCTATTAATAAATCTTGAATTAGGGGGATTTGTAATGCCGCGAGTAACCAACAGCGTAGCATCCAGAAGGAGGAGAAGAAAGGTCCTGAAGGCTGCCAGGGGATACCGCGGGGCAAAGAGCAAGCTTTACCGGAGGGCCCGTGAGAGCGTTGATAAGGCGATGGTCTACGCTTACCGAGATCGGAGGCAGAGGAAACGGGATTTCCGAAGGCTCTGGATAGTCAGGATTAATGCAGCCGCCAGGTCTTATGGTATTTCATATAGCAGGTTGATGGCCGGCCTGAAAAAGGCTGGGGTAACGGTTGACCGTAAGATCCTCGCTGACCTGGCAATCTCTGATCCGGGGGCATTCTCGGCACTGGCAGAGAAGGCAAAGGCTGGTCTTTAGCGGTACAGGTTAAAGGGAAATTATACTTTCTTAGCTTCCGGCCTATCGAAATCCGCTATAGGATGAGGGTGTTCAGACATGCTCGAAGAGATAGAGAGCATCAAAGTATCAGCCATAAAGGAACTCCAGGCCTGCTCTGATTCCCGGCGCCTGGCCGAGTTGAAGAGCAAGTATCTTGGTAGAAAGGGTCAACTCACCCGCATGTTCAGGGCGATCGCGGACATGCCCGCTGAACAACGCCCTATCGTTGGAAAGGCTGCAGGGGAAGCGAAGAAAGCGATATTGGAGAAGATTAAAGAGGTTTCTTCAGATCTTGAAACCAGAGAAGCCGGCAGGACTCCTGCGTTCTTCGATGTTACATTGCCCGGTAGAAAGTTACCTTTGGGGAGAAAGCACCCACTCACTCTGGTGACCGAAGAGATCATATATATATTCCACGGGATGGGTTTCTCTCTGGTGGATGGCCCGGAGGTGGAGACGGAGTATTATAACTTCGATGCCCTGAATACTCCGGCCGACCATCCTTCTCGCGATATCCAGGATACCTTCTACTTGGAGAATGGTCAGCTCCTGAGGACTCATACATCTCCTGTACAGATCCGCGTGATGGAGAAACAGAGACCGCCTGTGCGGATCATTCATGCAGGACGGTGTTATCGGAGGGATACGCCCGACGCCACTCATTCGCCCAATTTCCATCAGGTGGAAGGATTGTATGTTGACACAGACGTGACGATGGCCGATCTTAAGGGGGTGTTGACCACATTTGCCCGCCAATTGCTTGGGAGGGGAGCTAAAGTCCGCCTACGGCCTCATTTTTTCCCATTCACCGAACCCAGCGTCGAGTACGACTTCTCCTGTGTGGTCTGTGAGGGGAAGGGGTGCAAGCTCTGTGAAGGAACGGGATGGCTTGAAATCGCCGGCGCAGGAATGGTTGACCCGAACGTCTTCGAAAAGGTCGGATATGATGCCGAGAGATATTCCGGCTTTGCTTTCGGTATGGGGATTGAACGAATAGCGATGATAAAATACGGGATAGACGATGTCAGGCTCTTCTACGAAAATGACCTGAGGTTCGTAGAACAATTCTGAGCGGAAGGCAAGTCGGAGTTCAGCCTTTGGGCTTTCATTCACGGATAGACTTCAGCGGTTTGTCTTACTCAGGCTGAAATGCTAAAGCGTTAACTCTTGGGGCGAGCCGAAGACGGTTGGGGCAAAGGCTTCGGACTGTCGGTTCTTTTTACTATGAGGTTTAAAGGGCGACGATGCGAGTACCTTACAACTGGCTGAAGGATTATGTTGATTTCGATCTCTCACCTCCTGAGTTGGCTAACCGCTTAACCATGATCGGTCTGGAAGTGGAGGCGATCGAAGAGGTGAAACCTGGATTTGAAGGGGTTGTTGTCGGCAAGATCCTCTCTGTCGAAAGGCACCCCTCGGCTTCCGGACTTATGGTCTGCTGGGTGGATGTAGGGGCAGAAAGATTGCCTATTATCTGTGGGGCTCCCAATGTCAGGGAAGAGGAAAAAGTTGCTGTAGCCCTTCAAGGAGCAAAACTACCCGATAATCGTATAATTAAGAGAAGAAGGTTCAAAGGCTTGGAATCGGCTGGTATGATCTGCTCGGAAGCCGAGTTGGGCCTTGGCGATGATCGATCAGGGATCATGGTACTTCCTGAGGGATTCAGGGTGGGAGCTCCCCTTGATCAGGCCCTTGGACTTTGCGATGTGATATTAGACCTTGAAGTGACACCTAACAGACCGGACTGTATGAGCCTGATAGGTGTCGCCCGTGAGGTGAGCGTGGTGGTCGGTAAGCCCTTAAAACTACCCGGCTGTCCAGTAGAGGAGGGAAGCGAACGGGTAGAGGAGCTTGCCGCTGTGGAGATAGAAGATACGGAAAGTTGTCCACGCTACTCGGCAAGGGTGGTGAGGGGTGTCCGTGTAGGCCCTTCACCTGCCTGGCTTGCGAGAAGGCTGGAGATGACCGGGTTAAGGCCGATCAACAACGTCGTGGACGTCACCAATTACGTGCTGATGGAGTTGGGACATCCGCTCCATGCCTTTGATCTTGATAGACTATCAGGGAGAAGGATCATCGTCAGAAGGGCAGCAAAGGACGAGGTTATCACCACCCTTGACTCCGTTTGGAGACGGCTGGATGAGGATATTCTGGTCATCGCTGATGCGGAGAGACCTGTTGCCGTTGCCGGGGTAATGGGTGGTATGGACTCGGAGGTGACGGACCAGACGAAGGACGTGCTCTTGGAAAGTGCCTATTTCCATCCCCCGGTCGTCAGGGCAGGGGCGAAGAAACTGGACCTTTCTACTGAAGCGTCTCAACGCTTTGAACGTGGGGCTGATTTTAACGCCACAGTGGGGGCACTGGACAGGGCAGCCAGATTGATAGCAGAATTATCGGGCGGAGTAATAGCCAGAGGAGTTATCGATCAATACCCGAAGAGATTGAGTCCACCTCGTATCAGGCTCCGGCCTCAGCGGATAGGAAAGATCTTGGGGGTACGCATACCGAGGACCAGGGTTGAGAGTATCCTCACATCTCTGGGATGTGAAGTTTTTCGACAGGAGGATACCCTCCAGGTGTGCATCCCCAGTTTTCGTCCGGATCTTACCCGAGAGATCGACCTTATCGAGGAGGTAGCGAGGATCTACGGATATGATCGGATACCTGCCGATGAAAGGGTCTCAGGTAGTCTGGGAGTCGAGATAAACGCGAAGGAGAGGATGATCTCCCGGATCAGGGATATACTGACAGGCTTGGGGATGACAGAAGTGGTTACATCGAGCCTGATAGACCCTGCTGCCCTGGATCTGTTTGTTCCTGCAACGTCCTGGGTGAGGATTTCAAACCCGGCCAGCCACCAGATGTCGGTCTTACGGCCAGCCTTACTTCCGAGCCTACTTGAGGTGACAGCCTGGAATCTGAATCGTAAGGTAGAGGGAGTCAAGATATTTGAGGTGGGAAGGGTCTTCTGCAGCTCAGGATCGTCCGGATCTTCCGGTTCCATCTTGGAGAGAATCCAGGTTGGAGGAGCCATCACCGGGGTGAGAAAGGGACAAAGCTGGGGTGAAGGGACCATAGAGGTGGATTTCTTTGATATCAAGGGCATCGTGGAGATGACCCTTGAGAGGATAGGTTGCGAAAAGGTGGAGATGAGGCACCTGGAGGATGGTATTTATGAATCCTCGCAGGCGGTAGAAGTGTATGTCGATGGACAGGGTCTTGGAACCCTGGGTATGGTCTCTCCAGACATCCTCGCCAGATTCGACATGAGCCAGCCGGTCTATGGCTTTTCCCTTGATCTTGATGCTCTTTTGAATTGCTGTAAAAGGGGAAAAAGATACCGTCCTTTACCCAGATTTCCGGCCGCCCACAGGGATATCGCAGTAATAGTGGACGATCATGTCGAGGCCGAAAAGGTAGCCCAAGTGATCCTGTCAGTTGACCCTATACTTACGGAGTCGGTGGATCTGTTCGATGTATACAGGGGAGGACAGATTCCTGCTGGAAAGAAGAGTCTGGCCTTCTCCCTTAGATTTCGGTCACCGGAAAGGACTTTGTCCGACGAAGAAGTGGACCAGCTTTTCGGAAGGATCGTTGACAGATTACAAAAGGATTTCGGAGCGAGGCTTCGCTCCAAGCACGAATAGACTTATGTAATTCGTGCCCAAAAAAGGAGAAGGTAATAATGGAGGTCAAAAGCTTAGCTGATTTAGAGGAAAGGATAGATCGAATCGTTAAAATAATCAGAGACTTGAAGATGTTAAACGAGAATATTGAGGAGGAGAACAGAGGGTTTCGCCTCCTTCTTTCAGAACGTGAAAGACAATTCGAAACTCTGAAGATTGAAAACGAGAAGCTCCGTCGAAGGGTCTTGCCTCTCGATCAAAAGAAGGAAAAGATGCGATCACAGATCGAGAAGATGCTAACCAGACTGGAGACCGCTAACGTCTCATCCGGTGCATAGACGGAGTGAGCCGATGTTCTCAAGCGGAGGAACTAAGGACTCTTTGCCAGCAACCCATTGTATGTCATTGCGATGGCAGACGAAAAAACCCAGGTGACGGTTGATATATTCGGTATTGAATACCCTATAAAGGGTGATGCCGATCCGGAATACATCCGGGAGGTAGCGCGCTATGTGGACAGCAAAATGAGACAGGTCTCCCGTAGCGGTTCTGTCGGCTCAACCATAAAGGTGGCGGTAGCAGCGGCTTTGAACCTGACAGATGAGCTGTTCAAAGAAAGGGCAGAGAAACAGAACCTGATCTCGGAGATGAATGAAAGGGTAACAAAACTCGTCAGAATGCTTGACAAAGAGCTCGACGAATATATGAAAAAGACAGCCAGTAGGGCCGAAAGAGGCGAAATTCGCAAGGCCAACAATTAGCCTATCGACCCCTTTCTGGCGTTGAAGTTGAATTGGTGGAGTCCTTAGAACCCCGCTTCGTCGGCGAGTAGAGCTCTATAGAAACTAAGAGGGGAGGGAGCATTATTATCCCTCTTCGAAAGAGCTTCTATACATGTATCTTAGCCGTGCAAGCGGGGAATCTTTTTTCTTATCCCCTTGTTTGCCTGGATGACACCCCTTGTCTGGTTTGAGAACCTTGTGAGGGGGGATAGATCCGTGCGGCTTCAAATTTCCCACTAGTTGAACTGCTATGCAATCCTCCGGCAGGAGCAGGCTCAATCGGAAGCCATAAGGAGGCTAACATGGATACAGGTCAGATAGTGATATGGGCAGCCATTTTACTCGCCGTTGGCATAGTTACCTTTATCCTCGGTTGGTTATTTAACAATAAAATCGCGCAGGGAAAGGTAGCAAATGCAAATGCCTTTGCGGAAAAGATAATTGCTGACGCCAAGAGAGAAGCTGAGACCATTAAAAAGACTGCCACTCTGGAAGCAAGGGACGAATGGCATAGAGAGAAGGCCAGGTTCGAGAGGGAGACCCGGGAGAAGAGGGAGGAGATTCAAAGGTTAGAGGGTCAGATTGCAGACCGAGAAAGAAAGCTCGACAGGAAGGTTGACCTGCTCTCTACTAAAGAGAGGGAGCTTCAAGCCAGGGAACGAGAACTGTCTGCACGAGAAAAAAGGGTGAGGGCCAGAGATGAGCAGTTGTCAGTCATAATAAAGCAGCAGAATATGAGACTGGAGCGGATTGCCGGTATGACCCAGGAACAGGCCAAAAGCCTTCTTATGGCGAACCTTGAGAACAAGGCCAGACAAGAGGCGGCCCAGCGCGCAAAAGAGATCAAAGACCGTGCCATCGCCCAGGCAAATAGAGAGGCAAAAGAGATAATAGCTATGGCTATTCAGCGGTGCGCTACCGACCACACAGTTGAGTCAACCGTATCAGTGGTATCGCTCCCCAATGATGATATGAAAGGGAGGATCATAGGGCGAGAGGGCAGAAATATAAGGGCTTTTGAGACAGCTACAGGCGTTGATGTCATCGTTGATGACACCCCTGAAGCGGTTATCCTCTCAGGTTTCGACCGGGTACGAAGAGAGATCGCCAGGATTGCCCTGGAAAGACTGATAAGTGACGGAAGAATTCATCCCGGCAGGATTGAAGAGATAGTGGAGAAGACCAAACAGGACATGGAGGAAATCATTCAGGAGGCAGGGGAACAAGCTGCCTTTGAGGTGGGTATACATGGGCTACACCCCCAGGTGATCAAACTCCTTGGTAAACTTAAATACCGTACCAGTTACGGCCAGAATGTCCTGCAACACAGCAAGGAGGTTGCACACCTTTCAGGACTGATGGCTGCCGAACTGGGGCTGGATGTTGCCACAGCAAAACGCGCCGGTCTCCTACATGACATAGGGAAGGCGACGGACCAGGAATCGGAAGGCACCCATTCCCAGATCGGAGTTGAACTGGCTCAAAAATATAATGAGAGTGAGCTCATCCAAAACGCCATTGCCGCTCATCATGAGGATGCCGAGCCGACCTCTCTGATTTCAGTCCTTGTTCAGGCGGCCGATGCTATCTCCGGCGCACGTCCTGGAGCCAGGAGGGAGACCCTTGAAGGATATATCAAGAGGCTTGAACGGCTGGAAGAACTGGCTGATTCTTTTGAAGGCGTCGAGAAGGCCTATGCCATACAGGCCGGCAGAGAGATAAGGGTGATGGTTGCCAGCGACGTAGTTGACGACGCAAGGGCAGAGCAGATGGCCTGCGACATCGCCGACCGGATCGAAGCGGAGATGGAATACCCCGGACAGATTAAGGTGACCGTTATTCGAGAGAGAAGGGCTGTTGATTACGCCCGTTAACAAAGGGGATAATCCCGTACCCCATCGGGGATCCTTCAAAAACGATCTCATAAAAACGAAAGGACAGGTGTGAACATACTCTTTGTAGCCGACATCTGCGGCAGACCGGGTAGACGAATAGCCGCTGAACTTATTCCTCATCTGATCAAAAGATACGATGTGGAATTGTGCATAGCAAACGGAGAGAATGCGGCAGGAGGAACGGGTATTACGGAGAAGATAGCCGAGAAGATCCACACGTATGGAGTCCACGTAATTACAAGTGGCAACCATGTGTGGGACAAAAAGGATGCACTCCCCTACATAGAGAGGGCGGAATATCTGATCCGCCCTGCAAACTACCCTCCTGGGGTTGAGGGTAAAGGTTCTGTGATATTCCAGACAAAATCCGGTACATTGGTTGGCGTATTGAACCTTCAAGGCAGAACCTATATCAGGGAACTCGACTGCCCCTTCCGGGTCGGCCAAAGGGAGATAGAAAAACTGAGGGAGGTAACCAACATAATTATAGTTGATTTTCATGCGGAGGCAACCTCTGAAAAGATGGCCCTTGGCTGGTACCTAAATGGCAAGGTGACAGCGGTGATAGGAACGCACACCCATGTCCAGACCTGTGACGAAACGATTTTGCCGGGGGGGACGGCCTACATCACCGACGCCGGGATGACCGGTCCACACGACTCGGTCATCGGTGTCCAAAAGGAGGCTGCTATAAGACGTTTCCTTCTGCAGATACCTGTGAAACTCAGACCAGCTACCAACAACCTTAAACTCTGTGGTGTGTTAATCGAGGCTGATGAATCTACGGGGAAGGCAAGGAAGATCGAGAGGGTACGGATGGACTACCCAGATAGCTCAAGACAGTTTGAAGAGAAAGCCGATCCTTCTGATGGGGAGTAGCCTTATGATTGAGCCCCGGCTCTATACCGTATCAGAGATAACCAGACACATAAAAATGCTCCTGGAGACCAGCATCCCCACCATTTGGGTTCAGGGGGAGGTCTCCAATTTCACCCACCACTCTTCAGGGCACTTATATTTCACACTGAAGGACGAATCCAGTCAACTCAGATGTGTTATGTGGAGGACAGAGGCGGGGAGACTCTTTTTCATGCCTGTGAATGGAATGAAGGTTCTTGCTCAGGGCGATATCTCTCTCTATGAGAGGTCGGGGCAATATCAGCTTGTGGTCAGGCAGCTCCAGCCCACCGGAGTTGGCGAGTTACAGCTGGCCTTTGAGCGGTTGAAGAACAGACTCAGGACTGAAGGCCTTTTTGACGAGCGGCATAAGCGGTCTCTCCCTGAATACCCGGAGATCATAGGCGTCATCACCTCACCTACAGGTGCTGCTATAAGAGATATTTGCAATATCATTGGCAGGAGATTCCCTGGCGTCCAAATAATCCTTCGTCCTGTCAAGGTACAGGGCGAAGGTGCCGCTGAAGAGATAGCTATGGCCATCGATGAGTTCAACGAGTACGAAAAGGCCGATCTTCTCATCGTCGGAAGAGGGGGTGGATCTATAGAAGAACTCTGGGCCTTTAACGAAGAGACGGTCGCCAGAGCGATATATCGTTCAAGAATACCAATCATTTCCGCCGTCGGACACGAGATTGACTTCACGATAGCCGATTTTGTTGCCGATAAAAGGGCACCCACTCCCTCTGCTGCGGCGGAACTGGCTGTGAGAGATAAGGGCGAATTACTTAAAATGGTTGATTTCCTATACCGGCGGTGCACGAAGGCGGTCCAGGACCGCCTTCGAGAGGCAGAGGCAGAGCTCAATGACCTCCGATCCAGCTATCTCTTTCAGAGGTTCCCGGACGTCATAAACCAACGCTGGCAAAGGGTGGATGAACTGGAGAGGGGGCTTCTCAGGACCTTCGACCGCCTCGTGATGGGGAAGACCTCAGCCTGGAAGGCTGCTACTGGAATGCTCGATGCACTGAGCCCGCTATCCGCCTTCCGCCGCGGTTTCAGCATCTGCAGGAAACTTCCTGAGATGATGATCGTCAGGGATAGCTCAGTGCTTGCGCCTAAAGACCAGGTCAGGGTACGCTTCCACAAGGGCAGTGCCCTCTGCCAGGTGGAGTTGGTGGAGGGCGATGATGAACCGCAATAGTACCTTCTAACATTCAACCCAGACACAGATGAGTCTACTTGGCATCGACGTGGGGACGACAGGTACCAAGGCGGTAGCCTTTAGCCTGGAGGGGGAGATCATCACCTCCGCTTACCGGGAGTATCCGTTGCTGGAACCCAGGCCGGGTTGGCTGGAACTTGACCCTTACCAGGTCACTTCCGCAATTAAAGAGGTGATCTCGGAGGTGGCCCATAGGACGAAAAGGGATCCGATCAGGGCCCTGGCAGTGTCAGCTCAGGGGGAGGCAGGCGTGCCGCTCTCAAGGGATGGCCAGATCCTGTATAACTCTCCGATCTCCTTCGATGCCAGAACCAGGGAGACAGCGATCTGGTGGAAGGAACTGATATCCCCGGAGGAAACCTTTCATATCTCAGGAATGGCACTCCACCCCATGCACACGATCCTGAAGCTGATCTGGCTAAAAGAGAACGAACCTAAGGTCTTTGGAAGACTTTACAAGTTTCTCTGCTTTGAAGAATACACCTACTACCTGTTGGGTACGGACCCTGTGACAGACTACTCCCTCGCAGCCAGGACCATGGCCTTCGATATCAGACAAAAGGAGTGGTCGAAGAAACTGCTGGAAGTCGCAGGGATCGATGAGGAGATCCTGCCCGAGGTGAAACCCTCCGGCACAGTAATCGGGAGGGTATCAAGGGGAGTTGCTGAAGAGCTCGGGCTTCCGAATAGAGTCGAAGTGGTTACAGGAGGGCATGATCAGCCCTGCAATGCCCTTGGTTCGGGGATTATCACAGGGCGCATGGCCGCCTGGGGAACCGGGACCACCGATTGTATCACCCCAGCCTTTGATCGGCCCATACCCAGCGAAGGTATGTTTCGAAACAACTTCTCGTGTTATCCCCATGTAGTCCCTGGACTATACACGACGGTGGCGTTCAACTATACCGGTGGTTCGCTCCTGAGATGGTACAGGGACAATTTTGCGATGGAAGAGACGTTGCTGGCAAATAAGAGAGGGGTAGATCCTTATGAAATTATCCTGGAAAAGTTACCAGAAAAACCGTCCAGCGTGATGATACTGCCTCATTTTACAATAAGTGGCACCCCTTACTTCGACACAAAGACGAAAGGTGCCATGCTCGGATTGACTTTGGGAACGAGAAGGGAGGAGATTGTAAAGGCGATCTTAGAGGGCACCACATTTGAGATGAAGTTGAACGTTGAATTACTCGAAGGATCAGGTGTGCCAATTGACAACATGAGGGCTACAGGCGGAGGGGCAAAATCAGTCGAGTGGATACAGCTTAAAGCTGATATCACCGGGAAACCAGTCTCTTCCCTGTATGTCTCCGAAGCAGGAGCATTGGGGACTGCTATACTGGCAGGGGTGGCTATCGGCGCATATGATTCTATTGATTCGGCCGTCCGTAACCTCGTAAAGGTAAAACGGACTTTTGAACCTGATAGAGAGAAGAACAAAATCTACGAGGAGAAGTTCCATATTTATAAACAGATATATCCAGCAATCAGGGAGATAAGCTATCGCCTGTGATGGGTAGCATCAGAAGGCTACGGGGGAGAAGTTACGTCAGCCCTTCAGAAGGACCGGCGGAAATGAGAAAACTGAATCCGGACACCTGAAACTGAACACTGAAAAAGCGAATCTGAGCGCCATGTCTGCTTATACTACACTAACTGCCAGGGAGATCGCCCTCAGGTTTTTAAGACGAGTGGAGGATGGGGCTTACGCCGATAAACTATTGGATGGCATCTCTTCTGCGAATTTAATCCAGAAGGACAAAGGCTTCGTCCGAGAACTGGTTCTGGGCACCACGAGATGGAGAGGGCGGATCGACTGGGTCCTCCGGAAATTTGTCCATAAGGACCTGGAAGATCTCACCGCCTGGATACGGAACATCCTTCGTCTGGGGGCTTATCAGATCCTCTTCCTCGATAGGGTTCCGCCATGGGCTGTCGTGAATGAATCGGTGAATCTGGCCACCAAATATGGACATCCCGGAACGGCCGGTCTTGTTAATGCTGTTCTACGTACGCTCGTCAGGGAAAAGGGCAATATCAGTTACCCTGATAGGGACAGAGATCCGGTGGCATACCTGTCTGTTTTTTATTCCCATCCGGAATGGATGGTAGAACGCTGGATCAAACGATGGGGGTTTGAGGAGACTGCCCAGCTTTGCAAGGCAAACAATCTCTCTCCGAAGGTTTCAATAAGGACCAACTCCCTGAAAACTACCCCTGAAAGGTTGATGAAGGAGCTAAGCAAGGCCGGGATTGTAGCACAGCCGAACAAACTTGTCTCTAACTTCCTTGACCTTGAGTGTGCGGAGGGTCTGTTTGAGACCACGGCCTTTGCCGATGGCTGGCTTCAGGTGCAGGATCCAAGTGCCGGACTGGTAAGTATCCTTCTGGACCCGCATCCGGGCGAGAGGATTCTTGATGTGTGCAGCGCACCAGGAGGGAAGGCGACCCATGTGGCCGAGCTTATGCGAAATATAGGTTTGATCGTCGCCTTGGACAAGCAAAAGGGTCGTCTTAGGATGTTGCAAGAAAACTCCGGGAGGCTCGGGATAAGCATTATACATGCAGAAGCGCAGGACGCTTTAAGATACGCCGCCCAACCCTTTGACAGGGTCCTGGTTGATGTCCCCTGCTCCGGACTTGGTGTTCTTGCCAGGAGGGCCGATGCTCGCTGGAAGGCGGAAGAGACGATCGATCAATTGACACAACTCCAGAGTGCTCTTTTAAAAAAGGGGGCAGAGTTGACAAGAGCGGGAGGAGTCATAGTGTACAGCACCTGTTCAATTGAGCCGCAGGAGAATGAGATGATCATAGAGGCCTTCCTTATGCGAAACTCCGCTTTTGAACTTGAGAAAGCGTCGGAATTTCTATCATCAGAAGTTGCAGATAGTTTTGTCAGGACCTTTCCTCATAAGCACGGTTGTGATGGATCCTTTGCAGCGAGACTCCGCAAAAGATCTGATTAGTCTAACATGAGGGTATAGGAATTTTCGTTTTTAACCGCAGGTTAACTCAGATTTTCAATTGTGACATCTTCTAAATTTCGAAAGCGCTTCCTGCCCTTCATTTGTGCGGCATTTCTTCCTCTGGTCGTGGGATTCTTCATCGTGGATCGGGTTGTGATGCCATGGGTGGTTAAACATGGCCAGGATGTTGAAGTGCCCGATGTCACAGAGAAAGGGCTTGAAGAGGCTAGGGATATCCTTCAAAAGCGGGGCCTCCTTTTGGTGGTGGAGCGTCAGGAGGAGAATGAGGAGCTGCCAGAGGGAGCGGTCATCTCTCAGTCGCCGCCCCCTTACTCCTGGGTGAAAAGGGGACGTCGTGTCTTTGTGGCTATCAGTAGAGGTGCCCGTTTATATGAGGTTCCGGATGTCCGTGGTGTCTCCCAGCGGCAGGCAATGCTGATTCTTGATCAGATAGGATTTAAGACGGGAACAATAACTGGCCAGCCTTCTTATGAATTTCCAAAAGGTGTGGTTATTTCGCAGATCCCCGAGCCAGGAGAACTTGCAGGTAAAGATGTGCTTATTGATCTGGTGGTTAGTACTGGTCCACCGGAGCTGGCTCTAATGCCCGACCTGGTCGGAAAAAGTCTCCAGGAAGCCTCTGATCTCCTGGAGAGGATGGGTTTAAGGCTCGGCAGGGTAACCTATCAATCAAGCCTTGAATATCTTCCAGACACCGTTCTAAGACAGTCTATTCCTGCGGGAGGGCGGGTAAGAAAAGGGGCCGAGATCGACCTGGTAGTCAGTAAACTTTGAGGTTCTCTGTCCCCTGTTTTCCTTTACGAATTAGAAGGAATTCTCGTATGATCAAGATAGCCCCATCACTGCTTGCGGCTGACTTCGGTTGCCTGAGGGATGAGATAAGGAAAGCAGAGAAAGGCGGTGCAGATCTCCTCCATCTGGATGTGATGGACGGGAATTTTGTCCCGAACATAACCTTTGGGCCTCTCATTGTGGAAGCAGTGCGCAGGCTTACCGACTTGAAACTTGACGTCCACCTGATGATCCAACGGCCTGACAGGCACCTCGATGCTTTTGCTGCAAGTGGTGCAGACTGTATCACCCTCCATGTTGAGGCCTGTGATGATATTGCTGGTGCCCTCCGCCATATCTCTGCAACGGGAGTCTGCGCCGGTGTTGCCCTTAACCCTGAAACGCCTCCAGACAGGCTAAGAAGATATCTGGGCCTTTTGGACGTTGTTCTTGTCATGTCGGTCAACCCTGGTTTCGGCGGTCAGACTTTCCTCCCCTCTTCGGTGGAGAAGATAAAGAACCTCCGCCGGTGGATTGACGAAGACAGGCTGAAGGCCAAGATCGAAGTTGACGGCGGGATATATCATAAGACAGCACCTTTAGTCACAAAGGCTGGGGCTCACATCCTCGTTGCAGGATCGGCCATCTTTGGACCGGGTAATGTGGAGGACAACATTAAAACTCTGAGGGATTATGCCCTAAGGGGGATTTCCAGATGAAGGAGATAACCATTCGTGAACTGCTTAAACAAAATCGTAGGAGACTGGCCCTGAAACTCATTGCTGGCCAAGAGGGTCTGGACAGAACGCTGACAAGTGGGGAGATCCATCGTCCTGGCCTGGCCCTTGCCGGGTTTGTGGAACTTTACACCTTCGATCGAGTTCAGGTGCTTGGCAACACTGAGATGATCTACCTGAGGGGGCTTAGTGAGGATGCGAGGCGCCAGGCATTGGAGACCATATATCAGTTTGACCTCCCATGTATAGTGATTACTGGCAACAATGAGCCCTTTCCCCTCCTGTCAGAGCTCTCAAACAAAAGGGCGATACCCTTGCTCAGGACAAAATTCGCCACTACGAAGTTTATTCATCTTTTTAACCTCTACCTCGATGAGGTCTTTGCCCCACAGATCACCATGCATGCATCACTGGTGGATGTCTATGGCGTGGGACTTCTCTTCACCGGGAGGAGTTCGATAGGGAAGAGCGAGATAGCACTCGACCTTGTGGAGCGGGGCCATCGTCTGGTTGCAGATGATGTGGTTGTAATCACCAGAAGGGCTCAGGGCATACTGATGGGCACCGGTAGCGATATCCTACGTCACCATATAGAGATACGCGGAGTCGGTATTATAGATGTACGAAGGACCTTCGGTATCAGAGCTGTACGGTTGCAGAAGAGGATAGAAGTAGAGGTTCGGCTAGTCGATTGGGATGAATCGCTTGACTACGAGAGGATCGGACTTGAAGAGAAGACCACATCTATCCTGGATATAGAGATCCCTGTGGTCGCCATTCCGATATACCCCGGCAAGAACATCACAGTCATTGCGGAGATAGTCGCCCTCAACCACCTCTTGAAGGTGAGCGGCATCCATCCCGCCAGGGAGTTCAACAGAAGGCTTGTAGAGCTCATGAGGAGAAAAAGGCAGGTATAGGTGGCTCATCCCAAACTATGATCGCCTTTGCCCGCCCCTGAGAAATTTACGTAAAGGAGGTCTGGCAAGCTTATCCAGAAGGGTTCTCAGTGCATTTTTCCCTGCCTTTCGAAGGCCGGCGGCGGCTGCCTTTTGTGCCTGGAAGCCTTCATCATCTCCGCCACCTTGTCCAAAATCTCTGAGGTTAGCCCGCTGGCATCCCCGGATTCTATGGCCAGTATAGCTCTGTCCAGTTCCTCATAGCTCATCCCCATCTCCTCTTCATCGGTCTGATCCTCCCAGAGGCCGGCACTGGGGATCTTTTCTATTATCCTCTCGGGTATCCGGAGCTCTCTGGCAAGCTGTTTCACCTCGGTCTTCAAAAGGCCTCCAAGAGGTAGTATATCAACTCCTCCATCGCCGTACTTGGTGAAATAGCCTATTGACAGTTCACTTTTGTTGCCTGTACCTGCTACCAGGTAGTTGAGACCGTTGGCATAATAGTATAGAGTAACCATTCTCAATCTGGCCTTGAGGTTGGCTCTGGTTAATCTATCCCCAGGGGGAAGGATCTCGAGGAAACTCTCGTAGATGGGGTCCAGGGGGATCTCCTTCATCTTAATGCCCAGCCTTCTTGCCACCAGACGGGCATCTTCAATGTCGGATGTCTTGCTCTGGCATGGCATTATCAGGCCGAGCAGCCTCTCGCCGAGTGCCATCCTTGCTAATGCTGCCACGACAGAGGAGTCCACTCCTCCACTCAGCCCTACCACAACCCCATCTGCCCCAGCCTCGCGGACCCTTTCCCTGATCCATGAGCTTATCCTTTGTGGTAGATTTGATTCTGGAGCCAAAGCAAGCCCTCTCCTTCTCTGGCTTTCCGACACCTCTGAGCTTCACATCGATAAGTGTCTTGCACGTCGAAAGAAATGCGAGATTAACTGCTGTGTTTCTAAAAGTTACGGCATGTTTATAGCTCCCCAAAGGTGTCCTTAAAGTATCGACAGGTATCTATCGAGCTCATACTGTGTTACCTGGGACTTATACTCCTCCCACTCGGCTTTTTTGTTCCTGATGAAGTACGTAAACACTTTTTCGCCCAATACCCTCTTTACCAATTCACTTCTTTCGGTCAACCTGATTGCCTCCAGCAGATTTTCGGGTAAGGAGTCTATCCCCGCCATCTCCCTTTCTTCCTCGGTCATCTCGAATATGTTGTTTGTTACGGGTTCAGGCAGTTCGTAACCCCTTTCTATTCCCTCCAGCCCTGCGGCCAGCATCACTGAGAAGGCAAGGTAGGGGTTGCAGGCCGGGTCCGGAGACCTGAACTCAATCCTAGTCGCCCCCTCCTTGCCGGGTTTATATAGAGGCACCCTCACCAAGGCCGATCTGTTCCTCTGGGCCCAGGAGATGTATACGGGTGCTTCATATCCCAGTACGAGACGCTTATAGGAGTTCACCCACTGGTTGGTGACCGAGGTTATCTCCCTTGCATGTTTCAGCAGACCAGCAATGAAAGATTTTCCCATCTGGGAGAGGTGGTAGACATCGTCATGGTCAAAGAAGGCGTTCTTGCCGTCTTTGTAAAGGGATTGGTGCACATGCATGCCACTTCCGTTCACGCCAAATATGGGCTTCGGCATGAAGGTAGCGTAAAAACCTTTCTGTTGAGCAATCTCCTTTACCACAAGCCGATAGGTCATGACATTATCTGCCATTGTGAGCGCATCTGCATACTGGAGGTCGATCTCATGCTGAGATGGCGCAACCTCATGGTGGCTGCATTCAACCGGAATGCCCAGGCTTTCCAACGCAAAGATCGTCTCACGCCTTAAATCCTGGGCAAGGTTAGGCGGAGTGAGATCGAAATAGCCTCCCTTATCCAGGATCTCTGTCCCATCAGATGTCTTGAAGTAGAAATACTCGAGCTCAGGGCCAAGGTAATAAGTGAAGCCCATCTCTCTGGCACGCTGAAGGATCTTTTTCAGTACATATCGTGGATCGCCTTCAAACGGTCTGCCGTCCGGCTCTAAGATATCAGCGAACATCCTGGCAACAGCCTGCTCTTTAGGCCTCCATGGAAGGATCTGGAAAGTAGTTGGATCGGGCATGGCGATCATGTCGCTCTCCTCTATCCTTGCAAAACCCTCGATAGAAGAACCATCAAAACCTACCCCCTCATCTAAGGCGATCTCCAACTCTTCTGCTGTTATGGCGAAGCTCTTGAGAAATCCAAGGACATCCGTGAACCATAACCTGATGAACTTCACGTCGTTCTCCTTAACAGCGTTTAGCACGTATTCCTTGTCTTTAACCATCCGATTCCTCCTTTTCTGTTTCCCGTGTTAATACTACTACATTAAGTTTATCATCACGAAGACACAAAGGACGCAACGAATTCAATTGATGATTCTTCGGCTCAATATGTTCAATCGATTATGATGGGGACAGGCATACGGGTTACCATGCTCGTCCGACACAGTAAATGATAACATAAACGGTCAGGGAGGTCAAGCTCTTTTTGTAGTAACCCCGATAGTGCATTGAGGGAAATACCTGCCTTCAAATTAAATTTTTTCTTGCTTTATCAAAAAGAATGTTTTATATTTATCTCTTGCCAAAGTGGGTGAACGCAGAACCCACTTTTTGATTATGAGGGCGCTTCCAGAATGTCTGGTGCTGATACATATCTGATTGAAAAAATCCGGAAGCTTATATTACCGGTCCTTGCCGCCGAGTCGGTCACGTTGGTTGACATAAAACTTGCAGGTTTCGGTAAAGGACGCCGGCTTCGCATATTTATCGATAGACCGGGCGGAGTGACAGTAGAGGATTGCGCCGGTGTCAGCAGGAAGATCAGCGATATCCTTGATATGGAGGATGTGATCGAGGGGCGGTATATGCTGGAGGTGTCCTCGCCCGGTATCAAGCCTGACAACATCTCTTCAGACTAAATAGCCTGATCACCCTGGGAGGGGATGACTTTTAACTACTCGTCTTCATAAAGCAAGATTTTAAAATTTATGTCAAGTTTTGAAGGATGCGTTACTTTTCTTTTAGAAGAAAAGTAACCAAAGGAAGGATAAGAACTGTAAGAAGGTTTTTCATTTTGGGAGACATATGTACTATGAATTACGAGATCCTTGAGGCTATTGGACAGATCGCTCGGGAGAAGAACGTTAGTCGGGAGTTGGTCATTGAGACGCTTCAGGCAGGACTGCTTTCGGCGGCCAAAAAACGGTTTGGTACCGCTGTAAATATCGAGGTCAGTGTTGATAATAAGACCGGTGAGGTAGAGATATACGCGAGGAAGACGGTTGTTTCGGAGGTTAAGAATCCCGCCCTCGAGATCCCACTTGAGGAGGCACGTAAGCTCAACCCTGAGGCACAGGTTGGAGATGAAGTTAAAAAAGAGTTGAACTTTGCCGATTTTGGTAGGGGAGCAGTCCAGGCGGCAAAACAGATCCTTATCCAGAGGGTTAAAGAGGCGGAGCGAGAGAGGATATACCGAGAATTCCAGGAGAAGGTGGGTGACATCCTCATCGGAAGCGTCCAGCAGATTAACCATGGAGACCTGATCGTAAACCTTGGCAGGGGAGAGGGGATCATCCCGATTACAGAACAGATTAGGAAGGAGAGATACCGCCAGGGTGATACAATAAGGGCCTATTTGGTCGATGTGACTAAGACAACGAAGGGCCCTCAGATTATACTATCCCGGACACATCCGCGTTTCCTTGAACGTCTGTTTCAACTCGAGGTGCCCGAGATCTATGAGGGGATTGTACAGATAAAAACGGTTGCAAGAGAAGCAGGGGAGAGAGCTAAGATAGCTGTTGCCTCCACTGATGCAAGAATAGATCCTGTTGGCGCTTGCGTCGGGATGAAAGGGTCTCGTGTACAGGCGGTGGTGAGGGAGCTGAACAACGAACAGGTAGATATCATCCAGTGGAGCCCAGATCCAGCTGTTTTTCTTGCGAGAGCCCTAAGCCCAGCCATTGTCTCAAAGGTGGATGTGGATGAGCCTAATCACAGGATGATTGCTGTTGTACCAGGGAACCAACTCTCCCTCGCAATTGGTAAGGCGGGACAGAATGTCCGCCTGGCATCTATGCTGACCGGATGGAGGGTAGACATAATAAGCGAAGAAGAATATCGGGAGCGGAAAGAGGCGATTCCTCTCAGCGCCCTTAAGGGGATTGGGGAAAAACTGGCTAAGAAGCTTGCCGATGCAGGCATAAAATCTGTTCAAGATCTTGCGAAACGTAATCTTGAGGAGCTCATTAAGATCCCCGGTATAGGAAAGGCAAGGGCAGAGATATTATTCCAACAGACAAAAGAGATACTTGGATCAAAGATGACATCGACAGAGATGCAAAACGTCGATAAGGGTTAGATGACTTATTAAGATCCGCTACCCGGAACGGAGGTGTGTTTCTTTGGAGAAAAAGAGGGTACATCAAGTAGCAAAGGAGTATCACATATCCAGCGATGCTCTGATAGCGATGCTTAAGGATATGGGTTTTGATGTGAAAGGCTACATGAGTATCGTTGATGAAAAGATGGCTGAACAGATACACAAGAAGTTTGAGGAGGAAAAGGAGGAGTTCAGGCGTGAAATAAAGCGCAAGAAGAAGCGAACGGAAGAACGAACGAAAACCGTTGTTGCCAAAGTCTCCGCTCCATCCGATCAGAAGAAGAAAAGACGAAAGAAGAAGGAACAGGTTGTTGGACCGTCAAGATTCAGGAACAGAAGGAAATCTCGCTTGAAAAGGCGAGAGGTTGACCAGAAGATTGTGGAGGAGAACATCAGAAAGACCCTTGCTCAGATAGAGAGTGGTGTGAGAGGGAAAAAGAGGCGCCCGAAGATCCAACGACAGGGGGAAGAGGTCGAAGAGGAGAGGAATCTCCTCAGGGTCAGCGAATTCACCTCAATTGCAGAACTGGCAGCGCTGATGGGTGTTAAGACATCCGAGGTCATATCAAAATGTCTGGAGATGGGTCTTGTGGTCACCATCAACCAGAGGCTGGATATGGATACAATTGCTATGGTGGCCGACGAGTTTGGATTTGAGGTCGAACCTCTGGGAGAATATGCTGAAGATCTTTTGGAGAAAGAGGAAGAGGAAGTGGATGAAGACATGCTTCAGCCCAGACCCCCAGTAGTGACCATTATGGGCCATGTTGACCATGGAAAGACCTCTCTGTTAGATTACATCAGAAAAAGCAATATCATAGCTGGTGAGGTGGGTGGCATCACCCAACACATCGGTGCCTATGAGGTGGAACTTGAAGGTGGCAAGGTTACCTTTCTCGATACACCAGGGCATGAAGCATTTACGGCGATGCGGGCAAGGGGGGCGCAGGTGACAGACATAGTGGTTCTCGTCGTGGCTGCGGACTCGGGTGTGATGCCTCAGACGGTCGAGGCAATAGATCATGCCAGGGCAGCGGGTGTTCCGATTGTTGTGGCAATAAATAAGGTCGACCTTCCCAAGGCCAACCCTGATGCTGTAAAACAACAACTCGCTGATCATGGTCTTCTGGTCGAAGGATGGGGGGGAAAGACCTTAGCAGCAGAGGTTTCAGCTAAAACTGGAAAAGGTATCGATAAACTCTTGGACATGTTGCTCCTGGAAGCAGAGATGCTGGAACTAAAGGCAAACCCCCACAGAAAGGCAAAGGGCACAATCATAGAGGCCAGGCTCGACAGAGGACGTGGTTGCATCGCAACCGTACTTGTACAGGACGGAACCTTGGGGATTGGAGATCCCTTTGTGGTTGGACTGTCAAGTGGGCGAGTCCGCGCTCTGTTCAACGAACGCGGCTACCAGTTGAAAGAAGCTGGGCCCTCATCTCCTGTGCAGATCCTCGGTATTGAAGGCATACCACAGGCAGGCGACTCCTTCTATGTACTTTCTTCGGAGCGGGAGGCAAAACTCATCAGTCAGAAGAGGCAGCTTCTGAAAAGAGAACAGGATCATCGAAGGGTTAAGAGACCGACGCTGGGCGATATTTCTCAACAGATAAAGGAAGGACGGATCAAAGACCTTTCTCTCATCGTAAAAGCTGATGTGGATGGATCTGTAGAGGCCCTTAGTGACTCCTTGATGCAGCTTGGCAATGAAGAAGTTACTGTCAGGGTGATCCATCGGGGGGTCGGTGCTGTCGCCGAATCAGATGTTCTATTAGCAGCGGCGTCCAATGCCATAATTATCGGTTTTAACGTCAGAGCAGAGGCCAGAGCTCGGGATCTTGCTACTAAGGAACAGGTTGACATAAGGTTCTATCAGATCATCTATGACGCAATCGATGATGTGAAGGCCGCTCTCTCCGGTCTGCTTGCGCCTGAGATCCAGGAGAAGGTGATCGGCACAGCTTCGGTGCGTCAGGTCTTCAGGATTCCTAAGGTTGGAACGATCGCAGGCTGTTATGTACAGTCGGGAGTGATACGAAGAGGCTTATCAGTACGAGTCCTGAGAGATGGTGCTGTAATCTTTGAGGGTTCTATAACCTCTCTTAAAAGGTTTAAGGATGATGTCAAAGAGGTGAGTACGGGATACGAATGCGGAGTGGGGATTGAAGGATCTGACGATATCAGGGAAAACGATCTCCTTGAGGTCTTCGAGGTCACCGAGACCGTCAGAGAACTGAAATAGAAGGACCTGTGAATGTTTCACAAAACAGAGGGGTCTATCGATCGCTACAAGAGTTCATTGTTCAGTCACATATTCTGCAAGAGGTTGAGTAATTAGTTTGTCTGTCTGCAAGGGGGGGAGATTGATCATTGGGGTATGCAGGATAGAGGTGCTTATCTCGGATAGCAGGTCTTTAAAAGAGAAAAGGTACGTTCTGAACAGCCTCAAAGCCCAGATCAGCAACAAATTTAATGTCTCCGTCGCTGAAGTGGAAGATAACGATTTATGGCAAAAGGCGGTCCTTGGAGTGGCCGTCGTTTCTAACGGGACGAAGCATGCTAATCAAGTCATTTCTAACGTGATAAAACTTATTGAAAACGACCGACGGGTACAGCTCCTTGACTACACTCTGGAGATGAAGTAGGAAGTTATATAATCTTAAAACCACTATGAACCACATACGAATTGAAAGAATAAATGGGCTCATCCGCGATGAGCTTTCCAGTATTATCAAGGGGAAGATAGGGGATCCAAGGATAGGTTTTGTCACGATCACACGGGTGGACGTCTCCAACGATCTCAAACGTGCAAAAGTCTTTGTGAGTGTTTTCGGAAGCTTAAGGGAGAAGGAGGAGACGATCAATGGTCTCAATTGGGCTTCAAAGTTCATCCGCGGACAACTTGGGCTCAGGATTCGCCTGAAACGTATACCGGAGATCGTCTTCTACCACGATGATTCAATAGAACACGGATCCCGAATCAATGCCATTCTCGACCAACTTGCCCAAGCCCCGATCGCAAATCCTGAATTAGAGGACAACGCATAAATAGTTCAAAATTAACCATAGTAAATGGTATCTTATTTCGGAAGCGATATATCAAATATGGATGGGGTCCTGATTGTGAATAAAGAACTCGGTTGGACCTCCCATGATGTGGTGGCGAAGCTGCGTAGCATATTGGGGGTCAGAAAGATAGGTCATACTGGTACCTTGGACCCTGCTGCTACAGGGGTGCTTGTCATCTTAATAGGGAAGGCCACCAGGATCCTCCGTTTCCTTGATGATAACCAGAAAGAGTACATTGCAGAGATTCGGCTTGGTATCTCCACAGATACATTGGATGCCGAAGGCCGCGTTGAGAAAATAACTGAGGTGCCCTGGACCAGTCTTGATTCAATAAAGGCAATATGTAAAGGCTTTGAAGGCGAGATCGAACAGATACCGCCTGTTTACTCAGCGGTAAAAATTGGAGGACAAAGGCTTTACCAGTTGGCCAGAAAGGGTAGAGCTGTTCATCCTTCGCCCCGCAGGGTCAATATTTACGAGATAGAAGTCGTTAACTGGCAGCCTCCGTCACTGGTGCTGAGGGTTGTCTGCTCAAGGGGCACCTATATAAGGACCTTAGCAGCAGATATAGGTGGGAAATTGGGGTGTGGGGGCCACCTATCGGGTCTACGTCGGGTTAGGTCAGGGGAGTTCACAATCGATAGAGCCCTAAGCGTCGAGGACATTACGGTTCTCGCAAAGGCAGGTGATCTTGCTCCAAACATCATGTCTATTGATGATGCTCTGAAGAGATTTCCATATGTGAAGCTCAATCCGGATGAGGCTGACAGATTCAAACACGGTGGTGCTTTGAAGCTATCCACTACCTTTGATGGAGCGACGACAGTTAGGGTGAGGAATAGCGAAGGTCACCTGTTAGGCGTCGCCAAGCTTGACCTTGCGCAGAATATGATGCGACCCGTGTGTGTTTTACAATGAGGACGATAGAAAATATTGAGAAAATAGGAGATCTTGGTTTCTACCCGGTGGTGAGCGTAGGTACCTTCGATGGAGTTCATATGGGTCATTCTTCTGTTCTGAAGGAGGTTGCAAGTAGAGCCACAGCAAAGGGGGGTACTGCTGTTGTCCTCACCTTTGACCCGCATCCTCAGCAGGTGATTGCCCCGGATACAGCCCCACCGCTTCTGACGACCAAAGAGGAGAAATTGAAGTTATTTGCCCTTCATGGCATTCATGCCGCAGTTGTCCATCCCTTTACCCTGGAATTCTCAAAGTCCGAACCAGAAGAGTTCGTTGAAAAAGTATTGATTGACAAGATTGGCGTAAAGGAACTTGTTGTCGGGTACAACCATGCCTTCGGTAAGGGACGCAGGGGGGTTCCACAGGATTTAGAACTCGTCGGCAAACGAGTGGGCTTTGAAGTAATTGTTGTTCCGCCCGTCTTTATCGCGGGCCAACCGGTAAGCAGCACACGGATAAGAAACCTTATAGCCCAGGGGGAAATCGAGAAGGCATCTGAACTGTTGGGCCGCAACTATTCACTGACGGCCTTTGTTGGTGGTGGTAAAGGTATCGGCAGAAGATTGGGCTTCCCGACCGCAAATTTGAAAGTGAACCATTCAAGAAAACTCATCCCCCGTGACGGTGTTTATGCCGTGTGGGTAATCCTCCCGGAAGGACGTAGGGCAGGTGTGATGAACATAGGCAAACACCCCAGTTTTGGAGAAGGGCCACAATCGATCGAAGTCCATCTGCTCGAGTTCAACGGCGATCTATATGGTTTGCAAATCGATGTTCGGATAGTTGCTAGGTTAAGGGACGAGATAAGATTCATGAAAGAAAGGGATCTGGCCAGACAGATAGAGGCCGATGTGAAAGCTGCTGCCGAAATATTGAATACTAAACCCTAAACGATATCAAAATCCGAAATGACCTAAATCAAACCTGGAGGTCCATTGCGGTTAGGAAAGGAGAATCAGTGATGCCGCTGACAAAAGAACAAAAAAAAGAGATCATCGCCAATTTCGGGCGATGGGCGGAGGATACAGGGTCGCCCGAGGTCCAGATCGCCCTAATATCGAAGCGCATCGAGATACTTACTGAACATTTTAGAATTCACAAGAAGGATTACCATTCCCGTCAGGGCTTGTTAAAGCTGGTTGGACAACGAAGGAGGTTGCTCAAGTATCTTCATTATAAAGATCCTGAAAGATACCGGTCTCTTATTGAACAATTAGGGCTCAGACACTGAAAAATGCACTTCCTACAGAGCTTTTGCCTCGATATGGTTGGAGGCTTGGCTCTGTTAATAATGGAGCGTCTGGAGATTGGAATGATTCATAATGTTGAGATGGAGGTCGGTGAGCGGAAGCTTTCGGTTGAGTCTGGAAGGGTTGCCAGACAGGCCGATGGAGCCGTGCTTGCCAGGTACGGTGATACAGTTGTACTCGCAACGGTGGTGGCTTCCAAGGAACCGGTGGCGGCAAGAGGGTTTTTCCCCCTTACCGTCGAGTTCAGGGAGAAATCATATGCTGCGGGCAAGATCCCAGGGGGGTTCTTCAAGAGAGAGGGGCGGCCAAATGAGTGGGAGATCCTTTCGGCACGATCTATAGATCGCCCGATAAGGCCGTTATTCCCGAAGAATTATGACCGTGAGGTGCAGATAATTGTGACGGTTCTCTCCGCAGACCAGGAGAACGACGCAGATATTCCTGGATTGATCGGTGCTTCTGCAGCCCTGGCCATATCACCCATACCCTTCTACCATGTGCTGGGCGCTGTCCGCATTGGTAAAGTTGGAGATCACCTCATTCTGAATCCAACCTTTCAGCAACTGGATGAGAGCCGGTTAGACCTATTAGTGACTGGCACGCCAGAGGCCATCATCCAGCTTGAAGGAAGAGCAAAGGAGATATCCGAGGAGGAGTTTGTTGAGGCTTTAGAGCTGGCCTCTCAAGAGATAAAAAAGGTATGCGACCTCCAGGAGAAGCTTAAGGAGCTCTGTGGTAAGCCCAAGGCACCTCCACCTGAAGAACCTGATAGCTCTGGCCTTGAAATGTCGCTTCGAAAGCTCTGCTGGGATAAGATAATCTCGGCAAGCCTTATCCCGCACAAAGAGGAGAGGCAGAGTGCTCTCGATGAGATAGCTCAGGAGGCTATTGCCGCCCTTTCAGAAGAGTATCCTGAGAGTGAGGAGTTGATCGTTGCGAAGATCACCGAGATTGAGAAGGAACAGGTGCGCCGGATGATCCTCGGAGAGAGACGGCGGGTGGATGGCAGGGGGCTTGATGAACTCCGGCCCATTACCTGCGAAGTGGGTGTGTTGCCAAGAACCCACGGTTCTGCTCTCTTCACGAGGGGCGAGACACAGAGCTTGGCTACGACTACTTTGGGTACAAAATTTGACGAACAGAAGATAGAAGCCCTTGAAGGAGAATCCTGGAAAAGCTATATGCTTCACTATAACTTTCCTCCGTTCAGTGTAGGAGAAGTCCGTCCCCTCAGGGGTGTAACCCGCAGGGAGGTGGGACATGGGAATCTGGCAGAGCGTGCCTTGGAACCTGTCATACCAAGTGATGATGTTTTTCCTTATACTATCCGAATAGTGTCGGATATACTCGAATCAAATGGGTCCTCTTCAATGGCAACGGTATGCGCTGGGTCCCTCTCCTTGATGGATGCCGGGATCCCGATCAAGACCCATGTGGCAGGTGTGGCTATGGGTCTTATCAAAGAGGGCGAAAAGGTCGCCATCCTGACGGACATCATCGGCACCGAGGATCATATTGGAGATATGGACTTTAAGATAGCGGGTACTCGCAAGGGTATAACTGCCTTCCAACTCGACACAAAGATAAGAGATATCAATCTGGACATTATAAGAGAGACGCTTATCAGAGCAAGGCAAGCAAGGCTTCAGATACTTGACATAATGGAGCAAACACTTCCCAACCCCAGATCCGAGCTCTCCATCTACGCGCCGAGGATTGTTTCCTTTAAGATTAACCCGGCGAAGATCGGCGAAGTGATCGGTACAGGAGGTAAGACAATCCGTGAGATCACTCAGCAGACCGGTGCGAGGATAGATATAGAGGATGACGGCACTGTAACGATCGCCTCGGTTGACAAATCTGCAAGCGAACGGGCGTTTGAAATGATCCAGAAAATTGTCGAGGAGCCAGAAATAGGCGAACTTTACACAGGGAGGGTTAAACGGATCACTCCGTTCGGTGCCTTCGTCGAAATATTGCCTGGCAAGGAGGGTCTGCTACATATATCCGAGCTTGCACCTCAACGCGTAGAAAAAGTAGAAGATGTCCTTAAAGTCGGAGAAGAGGTTCTGGTAAAGGTGTTAGGGATCGACGGTTCGGGCAAGATAAAATTGAGCAAAAAGGCTGCACTTTTGGGTGACCAGAGGCGGCTAAAGATCCATGATAAGAGGAGCAAAAAAAACTGATCCTTCAATCTATAAGATGAATTTAAACCGATAGAAGACGGGGAGGATGCCATCTCTCCGTCTCATCTTTTTATTCGATTAGAGGTAAAATGACGACACATTATCAGAAATCGGTGCTTAGTAATGGCATAAGGGTCATTACCGAATATATCCCTTATGTCCGTTCGGTTTCCCTTGGCATCTGGATCAATTCCGGCTCGAAGGATGAAACCCCCTCGAAAAACGGGGTCTCCCATTTCTTAGAACACATGTTTTTTAAGGGCACGGTTAAAAGAGATGCCTTTCAGATCGCTCAAAGTTTGGAGTCGCTTGGGGGGCAGCTCAATGCTTTCACCGGGCGTGATCTCACCTGTTATTATGCCAGAGTTCTGGATGAGTATCTGCCAGTTGCCTTGGACGTGCTCTCCGATATCTTGTGCAATTCCGTCTTTAATGAAGAGAAGATAGAGAAAGAGAAACATATAATCACCGAGGAGATACGTCAGGTCCAGGATACACCCGACGATCTTGTGGGTGAACTTTTTGCTACCTCCATCTGGACTCCTCACCCCATGGGCTTCTCTATCTTAGGAACTGAAGAGACCATATCCAGCCTTTGCCGAGCCGACCTTATAGATCACCTCTCAAAGTTCTATAGATCTGAAAATATCGTTATCGCTGCAGCCGGCAACATAGATCATTTGAAGATGGTGGAGTCTGTGGATTGCTACTTTCACTTTCCTCGCGGGTTGGAGACAAACACTCCTCCTCTCCCGCCGCTGTCATCTGTAATCAAACAGGCCCAAAGGGAGATCTCCCAGGTTCATCTCTGCCTCGGAAGACGGATCTTTTCATATAATAACCCTAAAAAATATGCCTTACTCATATTGAACACCCTTCTTGGTGGAGGAATGAGTTCCCGACTTTTCCAAAACATCCGTGAGAAACTGGGCCTGGCTTACGCCGTTCACACTCAACTGGAATTTCTCCAAGATACCGGCCTGTTTGCTGTTTACCTTGCAACAGACCCTGCTAAGGTTGAGCAATCCCTCGAGATGGTGCTCAGGGAGTTCACCAGATTGAGAACGACACCGCTTTCGGACGAGGAGCTTTTCTACGCAAAGACTCAACTGAAAGGAAACCTTGTGCTTGCTCTGGAAAGTACGACAGCTCGAATGACCCGGATCGCCAAACAGGAGATCTATAGTGGCCGGTTCCAGACAATCGATGAGACCATAGCCGCCATAGATGGTGTT
>DTYK01000229.1 GCA_012961925.1 Candidatus Latescibacterota bacterium | reverse complement strand
TCCGTCCTCCGCTAAACAGACGTAGACCGCGGGGTCAAGCCCGATTGCGGTCTTGTAATTGTCTGTTATCGACTCGATCAGCTTCTCGACACTGTCTTTCCTTACCAGATTGACGGTACATCCTCCGAAGCCGGCGCCGGTCAGCCTTGACCCAAGTACACCCGGACATGAGCGTGCTATGTTCACCAGGAGATCGAGTTCAGGACAGCTCACCTGATAGTCGTTCTTTAGGCTTTGATGGGACTCGTTCATCAGGCGTCCGAACTCGGTGCAATCCCCCCTTTCGAGGGCGCTGGCAGCCCGTCTGACCCGATCGTTCTCGGTGATGACATGGCGACATCTCTTCCTGATAGGGTCGGGGAGATGCGCCTGATAAAGGCTGAAGTCTTCCATCGAGACGTCCCTCAAAGCCTTAATGGGTGGCAGGAACCGGGAGAGGATGCTAACCCCTTCTGTGCATTCCTGGCGCCTCCGGTTATATTCTGAATCCGCCAGCTCTCTTCTCACCCTTGAGTCACAGATGACCACCACCAGATCTTCTACGGGTAGCGGCAGATATCTATAGCTGAGGTCGCGGCAGTCCAGAAACAGGGCATGACCCTGCTTCCCGAAGACGGATGTGAACTGATCCATTATCCCGCAGTTAACGCCCACGTATTGGTTTTCTGCTCTCTGGCACAGCCTGGGCAGCTCAATAGGGTCGATATCAATGCCGTTCAGGAGGCAGACGAAGTATGCGGTGGCCACTTCTAAAGCTGCAGAGCTGCTTAAGCCCGACCCTACTGGTATGTCCCCGTACACCACGGCCTCAAAGCCCCCGACCCGGTGGCCGAGCTTGGAAAGTTCCGCCATCACGCCCTTCAGGTAATCGGTCCATGCCCCGGTCTTCCCTTTACTAACGTCGTCCACCTGAAAGATGGCATGGTCATCGAAATTCAGGGAATAAAGGCGAACCATCTGATCCCTGCGGGCTCTACCAGCAATGGTGATGGCCCTGTCGATGGCCACAGGGAAGACGAAACCATCGTTGTAATCGGTGTGCTCCCCTATGAGGTTCACTCTGCCCGGTGCCCTGACCATCAGGTCGGGCCGTCCGCCAAAGGACCTCTTAAACTCCTGTTCTATCCGTTCGAGTGTCTCGGTATCCATAGTGTATAGAATTAAAGAACCTCGTTGATCTGATGAGGTTGGGTCTCCTGCAAGATCTTCGCCTTCTCCTCCGGGCAGGAGTCGTTGATGAACGTACCTGCCCCCGACTCGCAGCTTGCAAGGTATTTCAGCTTCGTCCGACTCCTGTAAGGAGGGTAGAACTCAATGTGAAAATGGTAGTACCCGTGGTCTTCGTCATCGGTGGGGGCCTGGTGGATGACCATCATATAAGGAAAGGAGAAACCGTATAGGTTATCATATTTTGCCAGGACGAACTTCAGGACCTTTGCGAGATCCGAGACCTCATCAGCCGTGAAATCACTGAAGGAGAGCAGGTGCCTCAGGGAAAAGATGTGGATCTCGTAGGGGAACCTCGCGTAAAAGGGAAGGATCGCGATGAAGGAATCACTCCTGCCGATGATCCTTCTGCCATCTGCAATTTC
Source organism: Candidatus Latescibacterota bacterium (assembly GCA_012961925.1). Classification (GTDB taxonomy): domain Bacteria; phylum Latescibacterota; class MVCY01; order MVCY01; family DTYK01; genus DTYK01. Next base: position 4,086 of record DTYK01000229.1, on the reverse strand, counting down.
TGCTGCAATTATTTCGCAGAAGAGACATCGGCCCTTCTCCCGTTCGTATCGCCGGGCCGAGTCGAGTTCGGTCTGGATCCTCGGGGGTATGAAGGGGAAGGCATATATCTGTCCATGCGGGTGGGGCATGGTCACGCCTATAACTTCACCTTTATTCTCAAATTCAAAGACGTACTTGATATTGGGGATCTTACCGAGCTCTTCGTAACGGCATCGCCATAAGTCTATCAACTTCACGATATGGTCAACCGGCAATTGTGCCAGAGAGGAGTTATGGTCAGGAGTATAGAGCACAACATCACATACCCCGACCGAGCTCTGGACCTGGAACAGCTCACTGCCTGCTACGTCCGGTTCTGGAGGAGGGATGGAGAAGGTCGGGAAATCGTTTGGGTAGATGTAGACGTCATAGTCATCGGGGACACGCCCCGAACCGGGGCAGAAGGGGCACCAGTCCTCAGGCAATTGGGGTCTATCCATCCGATGGGTGGCTGTGGCCACCCACTCCCTCAACAGAGGGTTCCATCTCAGCTCAGACATGGGATCTATGCCAGGTTGAATTCAGGTTTAACGACATTACAAATTACATAATGATGTCACAAAAGTCAACCCTTTTCCCTTTTCGTCAGTACTTCGACAAGTCCCCTCAGGCAGATTGACAGGAAGGCGGTACCTTGATCCCTCATATCCCGGCCCCCTCCAAGTGTAAGAAACCTCCGTATAGCTTTTAGATAATCCGAAATCAGCACAGCCCTGTCCGCACCTATTTCTCCTGAGGCAACCTCTTCCTGAAGCTTGTGTTGAACAAGCACAGATAGCTTCCCCATACCGTCCAGCAGCTCGTCATATCTCTCCCCCTGGAAGGCGACGATTATCCTCCCCAATGCCTGGAGGGCGCTGCCCTTGAACCCGTTGTGGAAGGCTGTGGACAGCAAGAGCCTCCTTCTGCATTCTTTCAGGATCTTGATGACCTGCTGGGTCCGTCCCAGGTCATCCGTGGACATCAACTTATAGAACCTATCGCCCGCACCCAGAACGCGGCAGAGTGAGTTAAGGATCTGTGCCCTGATGGCCAGCGAGGTATACTTATCGAGGCCATTGATTCCGGGGATGATAATCCTTCGGTCACCCATTCTGCTGAGGGCATCGAGAAAGGTGGGGAAGGTGGAACGATCGAAGGTACTGGAAAACCGTTGGAAGAGCTGTTCCTTTACCTCTTCTCCTCCGATCTCTGCCAGGGCCATGGCAGCGCTGGTCTTCACCCTGTTATCCGGGTCGTCTAGGGCCTTTAAGAGGGAGGCGATCCCCTCTCGACTTCTGATCTTTCCCAGGGCCTGAGCTGCCTCCGGCCGTATGTCTGACTCCAGATCTCTCAGCTCTGCTACAAGAGGGGCTACCGCCTCAACCCATCTCGTCTCACCCAGGGCCCTGGCTGCCTGGCTCCGTACTTGAGGGCTGAGATCATCGAGTGCCCTGGTGAGCTTATCCACGGCCATGGGGCTCTTTGATTTGCCCATGCCATATGCTGCCTGTGCCCGCGTCTTTTCCCCCTTAGCTCTCGAAAACAGGAAGAAATTATAGGCGAAAAGGAAGGGGTTGCCTCTCCGGAGATGTCCCAGCAGGTAACCCGGCCTGACGGCCTTTTCCTCTCTGACCATCTTGAGGAGGAAGGCGGGGCCTATTAATGATAGTGAACTGATTATAAATACCATCTGCAGATTTCCCACCGGGAACCCGGCCAATTTGAAATGGGTCGGTTCCAGATAACCTACCAGCATTGCCCCGATATTCGGTGCAATAAAGGCGGCAATACTGACAGAAGAGGCCCACATGGCGAAATAGGAGGTCTTTTCCTCTCCCCGAGGCACCAGGGCGAACAGGAAGTTGCTCACAGCTATAGTTATGCCCGAATGCACCAATCCGCTTGTGAACATAGCGGCCGGCAGTAGCACGAAGTTATCTTTACTGTTGAAGAGCCACATGATGGGGATCAGGATTGCCGGGATCATAAGGAGCTCCAGGACAGGCTTGTTTCCGTATCTGTCAAGCAGTCCTCCCCATATCTTCAGGCCGATTATGAAACAGAACATGGCGATGTTATTGAGGATGGCGATCGTCGAATAGCTTATCTGCAGTCGTCTTATCATAAAGACGCTATAAAAGGGATTTGCAATGCCGAGTGCAAAGACAAGGGCGGTATAGAATACCAGAAAGGTTACGAAATCACGGTTACGAAATGGTGTCAGAAGCGTTTCCGAGAATTTCCCTGAGGTAAGCTGCCCCATCGCCGGAAGCGGAGTCACCAGCAGTATGAGATATCCGGAGATCCCCATGAGGATTCCGAAGGTAAAGAGGTAGGCGAAGCCTCTGTATCCACCAACCGCGTCCAGGAAGCGTCCGGCTAAATAGGCGACGACCATTGAAGAGAGGTATACGATGATGGTACGTTTGCTCAGATATCGTGCCCTGATCTCCTCCGGAACAACGGTGGCAAACCAGCTCTGGAAAACAGGGGCCACCATGTGGCCCATGATAGCCCCTATGGTTACGAGCAATATCAACGACCGGAACCACAAGTTTTCGGCCAGAAAGAGGGGGATGGCTATCACAGAGAGGGTGATGAGGATCTCTGCGAATCCTATCGGGAGGATGAACCGGCGTTTTCGCTGGACCCCCCTGCTGACGAACAGGGAGAGGAGTTGAGCCAGGCCTGCCAGTGAGACGAAGGAGACAATTGTCCCGATATCGGATTCCTTCACCCCCAAAAATAGGGCGAAGCCGGTAAAGATCGGTGTGAATACCCCGGCTATCTGACCGTATGCTGCCCAGAAGATGCCGTTGTACAGGAACATCCGAAGGGCTTGGATAACCTCAAGCTTTGATAGGGGCCCCGAATTTCTATCCCTGAGCGGATCCTTTGACAACCTGTGCTTCATGTTTATTATGGTTCTAAACGGTTACCGGTAATTTAATCGTACAGGAATTCCATTTTATCTCTTGTGGTCCAGCGGCTTACAAAAAGCCCGCCCGAAGAGCGCTAAATGGCTGTTCACACTACGCTCTTGCTACTCAACAGCCATCGGAAAGATGTAGTGCCAGCAAATTTACAACATTTGATCCTGGGGCGCAAGAGAATTCGTCAATATTTGTAAAAAACCGTTCCTGTAAAAAATACAGAAACGGTTCTAATGAAACCTTGCCCCAAACTGAGGGGGCTTGGCTCAGTCAGAGGGAGCGGAAGGGCGGTCGCTCCGTTCGCCGGACGGTTCTGACCAAGTTCAGGTGTGGGGTTATCCTTTTACAACTCCGAACCTGTAGCCTTTTCCTCCGCCACGGAATTCATATCCCGTCTCCATCCCAATGGAGAGGAGGTTCTTTCTATCATCTTCGGAGGCCCAGCTGTTGACGATCTGGCCGGCAAAGATGGTATGGTCTCCCGTATCGAGGGCACCCACGACTTTACACTCCAAATTAACGATGCACTCCTTGATCAAAGGGGGGCTGACGAACTTTGCCGGAAGGGGTGTGAGTCCTGTCTCTTTGAATTTGTCCGAGTCCCTTCCTGAGTGGGTACCACAGTAGAGCACCTCCTCCGACATATCCTCTCCGGGAATGGCGAGGACGAACTCCTTCCCCTCGGATATCAATTTGTGGCTGTATCTTGTCTTTCCGACCGATATGGCCACCATGGGAGGATCAAATGATGTCCTCATCTTCCAGCCCAGGGCTATGATATCTGCCTTTCCTTTCTCATCGACGGATACGGCCAGAACGACTCGCTCAGGCCGCTTCCACCTCTTCTCCGCTTGGCTGAGTGCCACCTCTCGCATCTTTCACCTCCTGTTGAAGGGCCAGAACGCCCGGATTATGTACTCTGTCAGGATTAGCCAAGGGCAACCCTCCTCGGATCACCCTCGATGTCTAAAGGTAATACCTCTGTATAGTCTAACTCTATATGAACCGTTATAGCCTATCTTGCTGGAAACCAGGGTGGGATCTGCCCCAGAATAAAGATATATACCCCAGTTGGTGTTGTTCTTTGCGGTATTCGAGTCCATATACGGTGACCCGCCAGCCATGTCAATG
>DTYK01000228.1 GCA_012961925.1 Candidatus Latescibacterota bacterium | reverse complement strand
TTGATGGGAATGCCACCGATGAGGTTGGGACGGACCAGCTTCAAGTGCTGTTGGAGGAGCTGGCGGAGGATGTTTTGCAGGACGTGAAGCTGTCTGCGCAGATATTGACCCCTAATGGAGATGGCGTCCATGATGAACTGCGATTTTCCTACAAACTTGTTCGTCTAACAGGAGATGCAGAGGTGAGGATCGGGATCTACGACCTTTCAGGTGCTTTGGTCCGTTGGGTGTACAGAGGCACTGAATCCAGCGGGGTGTATGATCGAATTGAGGGGGCATATGCGTCTAAGATATGGGACGGTCAAGACGAAAACGGGCATTTGGTCTTGCCGGGAGTATATGTGGCCCGAATAACAGTCTATACAGACAGACAAGTTTGCGAGAGGATTAAGAGCATAGCTGTAATCTATTGAATTTAAGTGGAGGATACCCTGATGTGGACGAGAGCGTCTAAATCGGTTCTCATGGTCTTAGAGGGACTCCTGCTATTCGGTTTCGGCGTTCACCCGCCTTGGCATATGGATGTGGAAGCTGCGGATTTAGCAAGCTATAGGATAGATAACTGGAATGAATGGATTTCTCCCACGACCCTCAAGCCACCAGAGGGGCTGATCGAGCTCACGGATGACGGCGAAATGAAGCTGGTTTATATCCGGAAATTTATCAATGCGGCGGCTAACGCAAAGGACTTTGAGCACCCGGATCGGAAGAACAAGAAACTGATGGTCCGGGGCGGATTTAGGAATGCCGGTTCGAACAAAACGGACGGGCCGAACGTGATAGATGGAAATCCAGAGACATGGTGGAGTCCCAATCCAAAGGACCCCTTAGACAGATGGTGGATTGAGATCGATTTGGGTAGAGGAGTATCTGCAACTAAGGTGCGGTTGGTCTTCCCAGATACGACGAATGTTAGGCCATTAAGTGAGTTCAGGGTATACGTGTCGGATGGGGTGCCCGCACCGAAGACGGTTGACCTGTATAACTTTCATCTGGCCGGAAGGGTATCCGTCCCCAATACTGAGAAGGTTGTGGAGTTTCCTTTAAGCTATTATTATATAGGTACCCAAGGAAGAGAATTAGCAGGAGGAGTGGAGGAAGGAGAGGTAGAGGTTGACTTTCGGACCGTTCAGTTCGTCCGGGTCAGGGTGGATTCGAAGGCCCCAAACCAGGCTTTGGCGGAGATCGAAGTAGAGACTTTCGGGGACAATCTTGCCCTGCAGGCGGTGGCCAGAGGAGGGGGGATTGTAGGCGGTGAACCGGCAGTAAATGAGCCCTACCGCCTTATTGATGGTGATCTGATGTATGGCCCCACAATGACCTTTTCCCCTGATGCTGAGTGGGAAAATACGGGTGCATGGTTCTTGCTCGACTTAGGTGCGGTCTTCTGGGTAGACCGAATCCATTTCTTGGCGTTAGATCCTGACCAGTGGGGGAAGAAGATGCCTTATCAGACTGTTAATGGTTTCATCCTGAAGGTTTCGGATGGTTCCCCCCCTCCCGGAGGTGCAATCGGCAGTGAGCCATATAAACAATTTGACTTCGAGCAAGTGGCCAACGTGGAGAATAGGGAGACCCCTCCGAAGTTCTGGTTTGCCGTAGCCTTCCCGGCACGCAAGACCCGGTATGTGTTCTTACGTTCTGCTCACGGAGTGATGAGTCTTCAGCGGAGTTATCCTGCTAAGCTTCAGGAATTTCAGGTCTTTGGGGAGGGCTATGCCTGTGAGGCTGTCTTACAATCCCCCATCATAGACCTGGGAGAGAGGAGAGGCGCGAGCGGTAAGAACATCATCGGGGTAAGTTGGGAGGAAGGCGCCCAGGATGTAACAGGTAATCCTGTATCTGGTGCGGTGGCCAGGGTTGAGCTTCACAGCCGGGCCGGAGATACGTTAAAGGAGGCGTTTCGCTACAGATATAGAGGCAGGGAGATCTCCAGGGAGGAATACGAAAAGCTTAAGCCATCCCAGAAGAAGCGATGTGAGATCGATACGATGTATGTCGCGGGAGATGATTGGGATAGTTGGAGTGAAGCGTATCGATATTCAGGACAGCGATTTCTCTCCAAGAGCCCAAGCCGCTATGTTCAGCTGCAGGTGAGACTGTTGTCGGATGATCCCGACATTACACCGACGCTGCGCTCCATCACGCTCCATTATACCGATGCTTTTGTGGGGAAGGTGTTTGGAAAGGTCGCCCCCAAATCCGTTCCGGCCGATGTGATGGTGCCTTTTACCTATACCCTTTCGTCCGTTTACGGCTACGGAGATCGGGGGTTCGATCGGGTGTTGATCCGCACTCCCTCTCCGGTGGAACCCTCTACGGTTTCGCTCAGGGTCAACGATGTCCCTGTTCAGCCCAAATCCGTTGTATCAACCCGGGATTCTCTGCTTGTCGACTTACCCGGGATTGTAGAGGCACATCGAGTCACTGTGAGGCGAGGGACGATATGGAAAGGAGGCACTTCTCTTGTGGTTCAAGGTGATACGGTGATCGTTGGGAGAGATACGCTGTCTTTGCATGGAGTCCCGCTTACTGTGCAAGGAAGTACGGTGACCATAGCTCCTAACCGCGTGACAGTGCGAGGCGGTTCTGTAGTTGTTGCTGACTCTACCCTTCTATCAGGTACTCTTGTGATTAGGGGGGATTCACTGACGGTCCATGGCGATCCTGTGAAGGTCGGGTTCATATGTCGAATTAAGAAGAACGGCCAGTTCTTCGAAAGTTTCATCGGGCATTCAGACCAATTGGGTGTCTGGCAGAGGGTCGATCCTGATCCTGGAGAGAAGGCGGCCACCACCGTTTTCCTACCGTCGTTTTCTGCCGATACACCTCTCATTGGCAATGTTTTGATCACCCCCAGAGTTCTGACGCCGAACGGAGATGACATAAATGATGTGGCAAGCATTAGATTTAGCATATTTAAGGTGAGTGAAAAAGCTCCCAGCGTACGGATCTATAATCTTCAAGGAGAACTGGTAAGGGAATTAACGGCAGAACAGGTGCAGGAGCCTGCCTATCCAACATGGAAGGCTAACTGGGATGGATCGGATGCCTCTGGCCTGATCGTCCTCCCCGGGGTTTATATCTGCCGAATCGAAATTGATGCGGAATCGGGAGATAGATCTATCACTCGTACCGTAGTTGTGGCTTATTAGGTAGATAACGCTTTAACAGTTGCAGGGGGCAGCTTTAACCGGACGAATAGGCGTGCATATAATAGTAACCGCTTAAGGGTTCTAAACAGCAGGAGGAAGGGGATGGCAAAGAAGATGAAAGCAATCTCGGTCTTCGGTGTGGTTATGCTCTTTTGGGGTGGCATCATCTGCTATGCTCAGGAATCGGTTCGAACAGGCATAACTTCCCTTGTTCCCACAGGTGTGCGAACTCGTTTGGATGCGTTGGCTCCAAGTTTGAGGAAGTGGTACATCCCTCAGGAGCTTTACTACCAGTACCAATGGGAGGGCTGGGAATACAGCAACTATGCAAAGGAGCACTACAAAAGGTATGTGGATGTGGAACTTGAGGGAAGGCGTTACTATGATATATATGGTAACTATGTTACTAAAGGCTGGCTGGTCTACAATTGGACGCAGGATCAACCAGGAAGATATAGAAACCAGTTGAGGAAGAGTCCGAAGTTCAGTTCTTGGTTTGACAATGTAGTTGTCTCCGCTGTCTCAAAGGGAGAGTATTATTCGGCGCTCACCATTGGAGATGAGATCCGCACTACCCTGACTCCACTCACATTTTCCAAACCTGCGTTCAATGGGATACAGTGGGATTTTCTGTCAGACAAATACGCTGCTACGGTCTTGGCTTCGAGGATAAGTGCTCCAGGATATGCCGTCCCCAGTGAAGAATGGCTGGGGGAGAACCTCACTCATTTTACGACCTTCTTTGGGCTCCGAGGTACCGTCCAACTTGGCGGTTTTATGAACATAGGGGCGACTTATGTGAACGCCCATCACGAGGATAACTCACAGGACCTCAGAAGTAATTCTCTAAGGGGGATACTGAGCGGACCGATAAATGAAGGTTGGATTGAGAAGATTATCATCCGTATCTCGGACGATTCTCCAGAAGACCTCCCTGGTGCGACGCTCTATCGGGAGGAGATATGGATCGACGGAAAATACCATCCTGAGGTCGAGCCGGTTATCGACGGTGGATTGTGGAAGGAGGGGGTCTATGAAGTTGGTGGTAACGAATATATGACTCTCACCTACAACATCAAAGACGATTTTATAGAGGAATATGACTACAAGCAAATACGACGTATAGAGTTTGTCCTTGTTTTGGCCAATGATTATAGTGTTGAGGTGACATCAAACATGCAGACGAACGTGTCTGGAGAGCCCGTGTTCCTTCCGGTGGTACGGGCTGAGGGTAATGTAAAGGACGGTTCAAACCAACGGGCAGTGCGGTTCGAATATGGCCTTCCCACTGGGAACGAAATCTACGGAGTGACCCTTGAGGTCAAGGATGTGATGGGTTTTGATGTTCGTGCCGAGTACGACATCAATCGGAGGTTCAGGCGTTTTCCCAATAAGAACATCCCTGGCATTGTGCAGGGGAAGAAGGTGAGACAGCATTCTCTGGCGATGGATCGTTGCAAAGCCTTTTATGCACAGGTCTCAAAGATCGCCTATCCTTGGTTCGGATACCTTGAAATCTTCAACATAGACGATGCATACACTACCTGGTTTTTCGTCAGGGACAAGAGGGGGGACGTAGATTACGAAAGCGAAGCAACCTCCCGATTTGAGTTTGTAGATGATAACGATGACCAAGATCGTTTTCAGGATTGGAGACGTGTCTATCAGCCCACGTTCGACCGTGCGGTTTTCCCGGGTCTAGATGAGAACAACGACCTGGTTTCCGACTTTAACCAGAACGACAATTTTCTACCCGATTATGCGGAACCGTTTCTAAGGTACTATGTTGACCCCCCTGAGTTCCTCTTCGGGATGGATATGAACAACAACACCGTGATCGACCGGTTCGAGGACGATCATCTACCGGATTATCCGTACAAGGGGGATCATCGGGGATATAATGTATACGCTGGTGTTGAAATTGTCCCAGAAGTTCGACTGACAATAGGGCGATTGGACGAACGGCTGATCAGCGACAACAAAAGGAGTCGAAGTGTCTATGGTTTGTTCACCTTGGCCAAGGATTATCCACGGATCGGGCGACTTCAGATATTCAATATGGCCAAAAGGGTAAAGGATGATATCCCAGATATAGTATATCTATGGGTGCAGCCCGAGGCCTCTACAGGGATAAGTCAGAAGTTCAACGACCCTCTCCTCTGCAAGGACACGTTTGTGAATTCGGCATATGTCCAGTTTGACTATATCGGACTACCCAGGCTGAACGTGGTCAATAAGCTGAAGTATGAGAGATATGACCAGCGACGTACAGATAGGAAGGATAGTTGGTTCTTTGGAGTGATCAATAAGGCAGCCTATCGGCTGGACATTGGAGGTGCGCTCACGATACAGCCCAAATGGAAGAGCATGTATAGTCGTCAAACCTCAAGCGAGACCGGAGGCCTTCAGACCCATGAAATTTTTGAGATCGGCTTTCTCACTCTAAAGTATTCGATCTTAAAGAATACATGGATTGATCTCGGGGCTGAGTATACCCTATTTTACAACCTGATAGACAGACCGGCCGTCCCTACCCCAGGCTATATGGAGGATTTTCGGGGTACAGTCTTCTGTGTTCAGCTCTCAAATGTATCAGATTATTTGGGCTATCGGTTGACCACAAATCTCGGTTTTCAATGGCAGAAGAAGACCTTCGAGGCCGAGGAGGAGGTCAGCACAGTGTTTTTTGTGAGGACATACGCGGGGATAGAATAACAAACCGGCACAAGTTTGCAAGTTCTTCTGCAGATGGCTCTTGGCTGATCATTCAAATATGCTCTTGATATCGAGGGATAAGGGAAGGGTTGCCCATGGTGGGGCGATATGTCTTTCTGTCGATCCTAAATGTCTTCGTCTGGACTATAGTGTGTAGCGTTTTTGGGAAGGGTGCCTCATCAGAACATAAGTCGGGATATATCTCCGATGTCCACTTTGTGGATGTGACCTCGGAAGCCGGGATAACCTTTCAACACACGGATGGAGCCAGTGGAAGAAAGTATCTTGTTGAGGCAATGTGCTCCGGGGCAGCGTTCTTCGATTACGACAATGATGGCGAGCTGGACATCTACTTTGTGAATGGAGCCGTCTTGCCGGGCTTCACATCTGATGATATGCCAACCAATGCCCTATACAGGAATAACGGAGACGGTACGTTCACGGATGTAACGCTCGAGGCCGGCGTCGGGGATCCAGGGTACGGGTATGGAGTCGCAGCGGGGGATTATGATAACGATGGCGACCTGGATCTATACATAACCAATTTCGGTCCGAACGTTTTGTATCGGAACAACGGAAACGGCACGTTCACCGACGTTACGAAAGAGGCCAACGTGGGCGATGCAAAGTGGGGAGTAATGGCAGCCTTTGCCGATTATGACAATGATGGCTGTTTAGACCTCTTTGTAGGTAATTATGTGGATTTTACATTGGAGAATCACAAAGAGTGTCGGTTTGGGTTGGGCGATCTTATACTCTATTGCCATCCGCGGATGTATAATGGCCAGCCGGATGTCCTCTATCACAACAATGGAGACGGGACGTTTACCGATGTGACAAAGACCGCGGGAGTTTATGATCCATCGGGAAAAGCTATGGGGTTGGTGTTCAGCGATTTCAACGATGACGGGTGGCTGGATCTCTACGTAGCCAATGACACGGTGCGAAAATTTCTCTATATGAACAACGGCGATGGGACCTTTACGGAAATTGGGGTTAGAGCAGGTGTGGCGTATGCCGGAGATGGCCGGGTTCAGGCGGGTATGGGGACGGATTCGGGGGACTTCGATAATGACGGAGACTTTGATATATTTGTTGCGACCTATCAGGAAGATCACAATACCCTTTATAGAAATGAAGGGAACGGCTTTTTCACTGATGTCACGTTTTCTGCTGGAATGGGCACAGAGAGCTATGCCTACTTAGGATTCGCCGCATTATTTCTAGACTACGATAACGACGGGGATCTGGACTTGTTTGTCGCCAATGGCCATATTGATAACGATATCGAGAAGGTGGACAAAAACATCTCCTATGCCCAGACAAATCAGCTCTTCAGAAACAATGGCGATGGAACGTTCACCGATGTGTCTGCCCAAAGCGGTGAGGGGCTTCAGGTGAAGAAGGTAAGCCGTGGCATTGCGGTCGGGGATTATGACAACGATGGCGACCTCGATCTCTTGGTCACCAACCGTGCTTCTCTTCCTACCCTGCTTCGCAATGAGGGAGGAAATCAAAATCACTGGCTTCAGGTCAAACTCGTGGGGACTGTAAGCAACCGCGATGGCATAGGGGCTAAAATCACCGTTGTCACCGGTTCCAGAGTACAGGTTAGGGAGGCCAAGGGGAGCTATGGGTATATGGGTCAGAATGATTTACGTGTACATTTTGGACTGGGGAATGCATCCGAGGTGGATCTTGTCCAGATCAGATGGCCAAGCGGTATCATACAAAAGCTGAAAAATGTGGTTGCAGACCAACTCCTTGTGGTGAAGGAACCGTCAAAGAGACCAGAGGGGCCGTGACGTCTAAGAGTCAGAGTCGGGCACACTAACGATAGATTTGTCGGACGCTTGGGGTATGGAGTGTAGTCCTGTGAAACGAGGGATGGTTTTCCTTCTTGTGTTAGGGTTCTGCTTTCTTCAGTGCGGCAGAAAGCAGGAGGGAACCTTCTATCGAGAGGAGGGAAACCTGTATCTCAGCGAGGGAGACTATATCCAGGCGGCCGAGACATTAAAGAAGGCGATATCCAGAGATCCGAACGATGCAAAAGCTCACTATGGGCTGGGCATTGCATATATGCAATTGGACAACAGCTCGGGGGCGATGAAGGAGTTCCGTAAGGCCATTCAAATAGATCCTAATTTCCCTCATGCTCATGCCAGTCTCGGCTTGGTCTATCTGCGTATGGGTATGCCGGAAGAAGCGCTAAGAGAGTGCCTTCATGCGGTTAATATTGATTCCACTTTTGCTGAGGGCTATTTCCGATTAGGATATGTCTACGCTCAGCAAAACAAATTGGATGCGGCTATTAAGGCCTATAAGAAGGGGTTGGCGTTGAATCCAGAGGAGGCGCATGCCCATTATCGCCTTGGACTGGTATATATGCAACAGCACCGGGATGACCTGGCAGCGGAGGAATTCAGAGAGGCTATTGATATAGATCCTGGGCATCCCTATGCCCATTATAATTTGGGCAGGATCTATTTTAAACAAGGTAAAGAGGCCGAAGGTGAAAAGGAGCTGGAGAATTTCAGGAAGCTCAGGGCCTATAGTGAAGAGGCGACCAGGCTGGAGAATGCGCTGTATAAAACCCAGGGGGCCATTTCTGATGAAGAGCGGGCCTCGGCGCATCGCGACCTTGGGCTGGTCTACTGGAAGTGGGGTAAAGCTGCTGAGGCAATCCGGGAATTCAAGAAGGCTATTCGGGTAGATCCTGGCTATGCGGCTGCTTACTATAGTATGGGCGTTGTCTATTTCCATCAGGAGAATTATAAGGAGGCTGAAGAGGCGTTTAAAACCGCCCTTCGGTTGCAGCCCGATCACATGTTTGCCCGCCATAACCTGGGGGTTATCTATTATCTAAAGGGCAGTTATAAAAAGGCAGAACAGGAGATCAAGAAGGCAGTTGAGGGGGACTCAAACCTGGCTGTTGCTCATCAGAGTTTGGGAAATGTGTATCTGAAACAGGGACGGCTTTCGGAAGCCATACGAGAATACGAGACTGCGGTTGCGATGGATTCAAATAACGCAGGCTTTCGCTGGACATTGGGTAGAGCATATCTCAAAGCAGGGAGGAGGACGGAGGGCGAAAAGGAGCTACTTATATCCAGGAAGTTGAGAAAGAGAAACGAAACCTCAGCGGATTGAATGAGTAATCCGTTCGTAAAAAGTCTAAAATCTACTACTGAGGCACAGAGACACGGAGAAAAGTAAGGACATAATTATTTGATTATTTTGAAACTATTTCTCTCAGTGTTCTCCATGGTGAAATCAGGTTTTGGGACTTTTTACGAGTCGATCAATGGGTATAAAAGATGTAAGGGTCTTAGCTGACCTTAAGAGGGACGGCTTTCGGAAAGTATCTCCTCATACAAGAAGATGAAGAGGAATGGATGGTTTTATCCATCCATCTTTTTTTGAAGGGAGGCTTAAGAGTCATATTAAAACAAGAAGATATGGGAGGGTAAGATGGATATCAAAAAGATCCCGATATGGGCGTTACTGATAGTCTTGGCTTTGCTGGCCATTCAATGTAGTCGCAGAGGGAACGTTGTGGTCGCTGAAGTGGGAGGGAAGAAGATTACGGCTGGTGACATCGAGGAGGCTTTTGCTAAACTCCGCAGTGCCCATGCTATGACCAAGGATCAGGTTCTGTGGACCTTGATCGACAAGGAACTTCTGGCCATGGAATCCCGCAACAGGGGATTGGATAAAAGCGAAAAAATACAGAAACAACTCGAGGAGATAAAGAGACAACGAATAAAGGATGCGCTGAGCGCCCGTCTGACTTCGCAGATATCCGTGTCCGATAAGGAGGTGCGTCAGTATTTTGAAGCGAAGGGCTTGGAGACAAAGATGGAAGTCCGGGCCGCACACATTATGCTCAAGACGCGGAAAGAGGCGGAGGATGTCTTGAAGGCCATTCGGCAAGGGGCTGATTTTGCCCAGCTTGCACGGGAGCGCTCAATAGAGAAGGTAACAGCGGAGAAGGGTGGCGACCTGGGATATTGGGAACCCGGGGTGGTAGTGGGGCCTTTTGCGCAAAAGGTTTTCTCGATGAAAGTGGGGGAGATCTCTGAACCTTTCCAAGATCAGAAGGGGTACTACCATATAATCAAAGTGCTTGACAAACGTCCTGTCGGGTTCGAGCGACAGAAGCCTCGAATCGAAAATCTCCTTAGAAGGCAGAAGCTCACGGCGAGAAAACTTGCATATCTTGCGGGACTTAGAGAGAAGTACCATTTTCACATAGATCCGGCTACCTTCTCCCTTCTTTTGAAACAAGGCGAATCGGGGAAAGACAGGACGCCTCAACTGGAGTTTGAAGACCACCGGATGGTACTAGCCACCTGGGACGGAGGGCAACTCACTCTCAATGATTACGTGGAATACTTGCGGAGAATTGCGTTGAACCGTCGCCCAACACCCACCGATAGCACGCAAGTGACGGCTACCATCGGACACTTTGTTGCTACTGAGTTCCTCCTTCCCAAGGCCTGGCGTGAATTAAAGTTAGACCGAACAAAAGAGTTGCAATCGTATTTAGCTGTTAAGAAGGAAGAATTGATGGCGGTAGAATTGAGGTATCAGGAGGCAGTACGGAAAGTGATCACCGAGGATGCGATTCGAGAGTACTATCAAGAACACCTTGAGGATTACCTTGAGCAAGAGACCATTACGGTTGAGGCAATGTTCGTAAAGGACAAAGACACGGCTGAGACGTTGCGTCGCAAAATTGAAAAGGGTGCCGAGATGACAGAACTCGCCCGAACGCAGTCTTTCTTTTTCCCCGAACAACGCGAGAACTACGCAATATTCTCCCTTCGTCCTTCCGATAAGGAGACGCCAAGGCTCCGCAAGATGGTTGAAGCGGCCGAAAAGGCAAGGGTCGGACAATTAGTAGGTCCTGTAGAGGTACCTTTTGTTGTTAAGGGCAGGCGGTTGAGAGGGTATACGGTCTTCAAAGTTCTGAAGAAGGAGAGGAGAAGGCAGAGGTCGTTGGAAGATCCCGAGGTCTGGAGAAGTGTGGAGAGAAGACTCCGGGCGGAAAGGGCCCAGGAGATTGAGGATTTGTTCCAGGATTTTCTTTCGAGACTGCATAAGAAATATGCTGAACAGATCACGATATATGAGGAAGGCCTGAAAGCTATCCCGGAGGCCTCCTCCGAAGCCCAAAGGTCAACGACGTCATAACAGGTTTCACTCAGGACTCCATTTTTCAGCTTGGAGACATTTTATGCCGGTTAAGTCAGAGAGATCAGCGCCTACAAAGATACCGCTGCTGTTGGGTAGTGTTTTTCTGGTCTCTATGTCGGTATTTATCTTACAAGTATCGTTAACTCGTATCTTTTCGGTTCGATTGTGGTATCACTATGTGTTCCTTGTGGTTTCCTCCGCTTTGTTGGGATTCGGTTTGGGAGGCGCTGTAGTAGCCAAGTTGAGGGATAGGGCCTGGGGTCACAAGAATCCTCCTAAGATACTTGCGACTCTGGCCCTGTTTTTTTCGATCTCTGCCCTCTTGGTTACCATTTATATCGTTCAGAGATCCCCAACCAGTTTTCTGCTGATATACATCGTGCCTTCGGCCGTACCCTTCTTCTTTGCCGGTACATTTTTGGCCTTTGTGTTTGACGTGTTCACACCACAGGCTGCTAAGATCTATGCGGCAGATCTGATCGGTGCCGCAACAGGGAGCCTTGGGGTCTTGTTCTTGCTGGATTCCTTCGGAGCTATCAACGCCGCGCTACTGGTTGGTCCGTTCGCCTCGTTGGCCGGGCTTGTTGTGGTCTTCGGCGGCCACATGAGGCGAGGGGTGTTGGCCTGCGCATCCCTATGCCTGATCAGCCTGGTCATCGTTGGTGTTAACCTGCGGAGCCGCGTGATTGATATCTCCTTTGGCAAGGGCTCCTATGGTGTGGGCAAGACGATCGTTAAGGTGTTGCATCAGCCCATGCTGAAAGCCCGAATTGTGGCGACCGATTGGGATCTGTTTGCCCGGACAGATGTGGTCGAGGTGGAGGGAGCGCCTTTCAAGGGGATCTTCACGGATGGAGGGGCCCTGACCAAAATGGTGGCGTTTGACGGTGAGGATTATGGAAGTCTCTCCTACCTAAAGAAAGAGGTTGGTTTCTTTCCGTTTCGCTGGGGGAATAAGGAGAAGACGCTCGTGATCGGGGCTGGTGGTGGCAAGGATTTGTTACTGGCACTGTTGGGTGGTAGCAAGGAGGTCGTTGGGGTGGAGATCAGCCCTGGTATTGTGCGTATGGCCGAGGCCTTCTCGAAGTATAATGGAGATCTATTCCATCACGAAAAGGTGAAGGTCTTTGTTGCCGATGGGAGGAATTTTGTCAGGCGGTCTAAGGAGCAATACGATGTTATCTACCTTGGCCAGGTCTGTTCCCAAGCGGCAGAACTCACCGGCTTTGCCTTATCAGAAAATTATATCTATACGGAGGAGGCCTTTGAGGACTATCTGTCACACCTGAAGGAGGAAGGCCGCTTGGTGTTGATTATGCATGATCAGAAGGGTTTGTACAAAGCAGTGAACACGGCTCTTTCAGTGCTTATGAAGAAGGAGTTGACTCTAAAGCAGGCCTTTAGACACATCGCTATGTTCGATGAGCGGAGACCGGAGTCTCAATGGGCCAGCATCGCTTCACCTCTCTTGATTGTGAAGAAGATACCGTTTCGTGAAGATAAGATCCGGGAAATGATTGAGGCTGCTGGATACCAGAAGATTCGATTCCTTTATGTTCCCGGCCACTATGAGAGGGAACCGTATGCTTACATGGTACGATCGGGGAAGTCATTACAGGATATCATGTCTGAGATGATCCGCCTCTCTCACATCAATGTCAGCCCCGCCACCGATGACCGACCCTTCTTCTACCATTTTGACCCGGGGATACCGATGCCGGTGTTAACGTTGCTTTGGATCGCTATGGGGGCAACGGCAGCTCTGGTTATATGGTTCCTTTTCAGGAGGCGCAGAAAAGGTGTGGAAAGTGCTTTCGAAGGTAACATTAAGAGAGGATATCTTCTGATGTATTTCTGTGCTCTGGGAATAGGATTTATGGGGATTGAGATTGTTTTGATGCAGAGATTGATCCTGTTTATTGGGTATCCCACGTTGACCTTTTCCGTTGTGCTCTTCTCCCTATTATTATCGGGAGGGATGGGGAGCCATGCGAGTGGATTTGTACGCTGGGAACGGATGGTCAAAACAGTCTCCTGGAGTGCGCTGGGTATTTCGATTCTTACATTGGTCTATATATGGAGTCTCTTTCCGATCTTCCGGATCTTCTTAGGGCATGGAACATGGGTGCGGTCCATGGTGGCGGCAATGCTTATTATGCCTCTTGGTTTTCTGATGGGGATACCTTTCCCCAATGGACTGAAAATGTTAAAGGCACTCTATCCGAATGATCTGGGCTTGATGTGGGGAATCAACGGCGTCACATCTGTTCTGGGGTCGGTCCTGGCATTGGTTATTAGCATGCGTTTCGGATTTTCACGGTGTCTGATGTTGAGTGTGGTCCTGTATTTCTCCGTCTTTGTGTTGGCGGTATCTTGGAACCGCAAGGATGAAATAATATCCCGTTTAGCCTCACCAGGCGGACCTGCTGTTTGATGTCCCTCTCTACCCTGAACAAGAAGGAGTCTATAAATGGATCAAATCGCCGAAGCCGTGGTGAAGAAAAACAGCTTGTTAATTTGGTGGATTGGGCAAGCGGGATTCATATTTAAGGATTCTTTCGGAAACATTCTTTTGGTGGACCCATATCTTTCTCACTCTATGGAG
>DTYK01000227.1 GCA_012961925.1 Candidatus Latescibacterota bacterium | reverse complement strand
CGCCGGACGGTCTTAACGGCTCAGGCTTAAGGGCACTCCATTCCATCCTAAGACAGACGGTTAACTCAACCGACTTCTTTGTGTTATCTTTGGAGCTCCTCGACCCTGATCACCTGCGTCTTGGCCTTTACTGCCGGAAGTTTGTCAATATTCTTTATCGCCGTTTTCATCGCCCTTTCAAGGGCCTGATGGGTCATCATAATGATGGGGACAGTACTTCCCTCAGCGCGTACCTTCTGGATCACCGAAGCTATACTTATCTGTTCCCGAGAAAGCAACCGTGCGATCTCGGCCAGGACACCCGGGCGGTCTATTACCGTGAATCGGAAGTAGTACGGCATCTTTACCTCGTCCATAGGAAGCAGACCCTGCAGTGTCTCATCCCTGGGTTTGACCCCCAACCCTGCTACGGTTCCCTGGCTCTTCTGTTTTGCAAGCTCTACAACATCAGCGACAACAGCTGATGCGGTCGGCATTTCACCTGCACCCTTTCCATAGAAGACCTGGGTGCCAACTGCATCGCCTACAAGCTCAACTGCGTTGAATTCATCCCTTACGTTCGCCAAAAGGGTGCCGGAAGGGATCATTGCCGGATGCACCCTCGCCTCCACGCCCCCATCCGTCCTTTTGGCTACAGCCAGAAGTTTTATGGTATATCCCAATTCCTTCGCATACCGTATGTCCTTCCGGGTGATGGTTTCGATACCCTCACAGAAGATGTCACTTGCCCTGCAGGGCAGACCAAGGCCTATCCTCAATAAGATCGAGAGCTTCTGTGCCGCATCCTGCCCGGTAATGTCGAGGGTAGGATCTGCCTCCGCATATCCCCTCTCCTGGGCCTTTCGCAGACTCTCTTCAAAATCCTCATCCTCCTCGGTCATTTTAGTCAATATGTAATTTGTGGTACCGTTTAATATCCCATAGATCGAATCTATACGATTGGCCACCAGACCCTGTCTGAGGGATCGAACGATGGGGATACCCCCGCAAACGCTCCCCTCAAAAAACAACGCAGCTCTGTTACGTTCTGATGTCTCAAAGAGCTCGTCTCCGCATTTGGCCAACAATGCTTTATTGGCTGTGACCACCCCTTTTCCGGCCTGCAGGGCCTTGAGGATATACGTCCTTGCCGGTTCTATTCCTCCGATAAGTTCTATCACCACATCGATATCTCGTGCCTCAACCACCTCGTTGGCGTCGGTGGTCAGGATGCCTTGCGGCAGGTCGATTCCCCGTGGAGTCGTGATGTCAAGATCGGCAATCCGCCTTAACTGGAGGTAGAATTCCTCACCCTTGGTAAGAGACCCCGATCGATCCAGCAACAATCTGACAACTCCCCTGCCGATAGTACCAAAACCTATCAGCCCGACACCAACTGCTCTTTTCCTTTCATTTGGGCTATTTATCATCTTCGCTACACTCCAAGTTATCCTTCCTTTTCTTTGCTTGCCCAAACCAAGCTTTCTTTACAAGAAAGCTTGAGCAAAGAAATACTCCAACAACCCCACAAACTCTGCGAGGGATGGGAGG
>DTYK01000226.1 GCA_012961925.1 Candidatus Latescibacterota bacterium | reverse complement strand
TGGGTTCAAATCCCACCCCCACCGCTTCTTTATGGGAAAGCGATGGAGGAAACAGATTGGACACGGTAGGAGAGGTGGCCGAGTCGGTCTAAGGCAGCCGCCTGCTAAGCGGTTGTGGGGGTAAAACTCCACCCAGGGTTCGAATCCCTGCCTCTCCGCCAAGATAAAACCGGCGGGTTTCGCTTTGCTTCACTCACCCTACCGACCCTTGTACAGGAGTTTATGCTTTAGCACTTCCATCCTCGGCAAGATGGAGCACCAACCCTGTAGATCGAGGGATGAAACCCTGAAGGGTTAACTCCAAGGTAGACGAGCGTCAACTCATGGAATACGAAATTAAAAGGATAGAGGTCTGGCCGGCCATAAGGATCTGTTTCTTCCTCTTTGCGATATTCGGACTGCTCATGGGAATCACCTGGGCACTCGTTCTCTCTCTGTTTACGAGTCTTGCAAACAACTTTTTGCCGGAAGGCATCGATATCGGTGGGGTGTCATCCCTTGCACTCTTTTCCGGGTCAATCCTGTGGGCAATTTTTTATGGTGTCTTTGGCTGTCTTTTCGCAGCCATTATCGTATCAGTCTATAACCTTATAGCCCGTTGGGCCGGTGGATTTCAGATAAGTCTGAAGGCGGAAGGTAAGATAGTACAGAGTGAACCCGCCGGTGCTACGGAAGGATCATCGTATGACAAAGGAGGTTAAAGTCCGTTTCGCTCCCTCGCCCACCGGGTATCTTCACGTTGGTGGGGCCCGTACTGCATTGTTCAACTGGCTTTACGCCCGTAAGTACGGCGGAAAGTTCCTCCTCAGAATAGAAGACACCGATCAGGAACGTAGCAGCGCAGAGGCCCTTCAGGCGATCCTTGATGGGTTAAAATGGCTCGGGCTCGATTGGGACGAGGAGATGATCTTTCAGTCCAAGCGGGTAGAGCTTTACCGCCGATACTGCCAGAACCTCCTGCAGGAAGGAAAGGCCTATTACTGTTATTGTTCACCTGAACGGTTGGAGGAGAAGAGACGCCAGGCGCAAAAGGAGAAGAGGCCATGGAAGTATGATGGCACCTGTCGTGCCCTTTCGGATAAGGAGAGGGAAAGGCTGGAGAGAGATGGTATTCCCAGGGTCATCCGCTTCCGGGTCCCTGAGGGTAAAACCATCTTCCAGGATCTGGTCCATGGGGAGGTTGTGTTCGAGAATGATACCATCGGTGATTTCGTGATCCTCCGTTCTGACGGCCACCCCGTCTATCAGATGGCGGCAGTTGTGGATGATGCCCTCACGGGTATATCCCTGGTCTTGCGTGGTGATGATCATCTCTCCAACACTCCTAAACAGCTAATGCTATACGAGGCCCTCGGATTCTCTGCTCCCAGATTCGCCCATGTACCTCAGATACTGGGCCCTGACAGAAAAAGGTTGAGCAAGAGGCATGGAGCCAAATCCCTCACTGAATACAAAATGGAGGGTTATCTGCCGGAGGCAGTGGTCAACTTCCTCGCCCTGCTGGGATGGTCACCTGGAGATAACAGGGAGAAGATGACGATAGATGAACTGATCGATGCCTTCTCGATCGAAGGGATCAGCAAAAAGAGCGCTATCTTCGACGAAAGAAAATTAGAGTGGTTGAACGGTCAATATCTGAGGGAAAGATCTTCAAAGGATCTGTTTAAGGATGTTGTAGAGACCCTCAGGACCCATGGACTATTAGGCGAAGAGATTGACGATCAGAGCAGAGAGAGGGTCCTGACCACCATTGACCTTTTGAAGGAGAGGGTGAGAAAACTCACGGATTTTGTCGATCTGGGCAGCTATTTCTTCCAGGACCCTGTGGCTTACGAAGAAAAGGGAAAGAGGAAACACTGGGCTGACCCGGCCGTTGCGGTCAGGCTTCAGGCGGTAGCAGATGAGCTTTCAAACCTTGATGGATTTGCGGTTGATGAGATTGAAAAAGCTGTCCGAAACCTCGCCGGTCGACTGAAGATCGGGGCTGGCGAATTGATACATCCGATCAGGCTGGCCCTCTCAGGTAGGACCTTTGGCCCAGGGCTCTTCGAATTGATGGAAGTCTTGGGAAAGGAGACCGTTGTCCGCCGCCTGAGGAAGGCTATTGATTATGTGAAGGCGCAAAAAGAACCCAATGATATCTCCGTGAAAGCATCTTGAAATTGCCCCGTGGTGTAATGGCAACACGCCTGACTCTGGATCAGGTAATCGAGGTTCGAGTCCTTGCGGGGCAGCCATATTTTTATCTGCCGGAAAGGAGGGGATGAGATGCACAAAAAGCGTTTATGTGTGATAATTGTCCCTTGGAAAGGGTCACAATTACGCACGATTAACGTCTCCTGTTCCCTGGTCTGGACTTTAGCGTTCTCCTTTCTACTCTTGCTTGGCTTCCTGGTCTTTTGCACCGCGGGCTACTGGAAGAGGAGCGACCAAAGCTCGCAGATCGTTAGCCTGCAGACGGAGAACAGGGTGCTTCTCGAACGACTTGCGCAACTGGATTCCGGAGTGGTGAGGCTGAAGGAGAAGATGAGCGAGCTCTCCCGTTATAATGATATCTTACGTACCATGGCCGACCTTCCGGATATAGATCCGGACCTGCGGATGATGGGGGTTGGTGGACCGTTGTTGGAAGGTGGGGTATCGGTTCGGTTCTCCTCGGAGGAGCTGGTGGGGAAGGTTGAGGCGGATATCGACCAGCTCTTGCGGCAGGCAAAGCTGGAGAAGGCAAGCCTCGATGAGATCAGGGAGAAGTTCTCTAAGAAGAAGGAGGTGCTGGATCATACGCCGTCGATTATACCTACCATCGGATATCTATCCTCAGGTTTTGGCTGGCGTCGTGACCCCTTTACACGACGGATGGCCATGCACCAGGGGGTTGACATCGCCGGTCGGAGGGGTACCCCTGTTTATGCAACAGCCGACGGCGTCGTCTCATTCACCGGATATACAACGATAATGGGAAGAATGGTGGAGATAAACCACGGATATGGCTACAAGACGATCTACGGTCACCTCTCAAAAATCGTTGTCAGAAGAGGCAAAAATGTGAAGCGTGGAGATAAGATCGGTGAGATGGGCAACTCAGGCCGAACCACTGGCACCCACCTCCACTATCAGGTTGAACTGAACGGCAAACCGGTGAACCCACTGAATTATTTCTGGTCAAGGGGGGTAATCGAATAGATAACAACAACAGATAGACCATGCTAGTTTCATGGAAGAAAGCGCCGTAACATATACTTTATCCGGGTATTGTCGTAGATCAGACTGACCAGTTGATAAATAATATAGGCCAGCAGGAGTCCTCCGAAGATGGAGGACGATTGTTCGAAGGTCTTCGAGGATGTGAGTTCGGCAATAAAATCTATTGCTCTCGAGGGAAGGGTTGTTAGCCAATTATAGAAGGCCAATAACAACCAGTCGGATATTTTATTGAGCAAATATCCTTGCTTTAGCAAAACGGGCATAAGGCGGCGACCCCATAACAGATAGAATCCTATACCGACACATGCGGCGGCTGCGGTGATGACCGGAAGAAGGATATTCTCAAAGCTGAAGATGGCAGCCTTTTTTGTTTTCAGCACCTGAGCCATAACCCTTTCGGTAAAATCCTCCCCTAATTCCAGGATGGGTTCTGATTCCACCGCCACCAGAATACCTTCCATCAACCGGTAATGAGTCCTGCAATGCTCGCATACGGCAAGATGATCATCCACCGCTTTCCTTTCCTCTCCCGAAAGCAGACCGTCCAGATAGGTGTTTAACAGCCTTCGACTCTCCTTGCAGTCCATCTTCAGATCCCCCCCTCGAACCTCTCCAACACTGCCTTTCTCAACAGTTCCCTGGCACGATAAAGATGGGTCTTTATCGTCCCGACAGGGAGATCGAGGATCTCGGATAACTCCTTATATGTGAAGCCCTTAAAGTGGTAAAGCGTGATTACAGCCCTGTATTGGGGCGGAAGCGAGCGGACAAGTTCGCGCACCTTCTCCCTGAAATCCTCCCTTATTGCGATGTCTTCGGGGGGCTCCGTACCCTCGGACAGTTCAGGGAAAACCGCCTCTGCCTGCTGATTCAGTTCGACAAATTCCTGTCGCCAGCGAGACTTACCAACTTCGGAGAGACATACGTTCGACACTATACTGTACAGCCATGTCGTGAATTTCGAGCCACCTCGAAAGCTTGAGATTGACTTGTAGCAGCGGACAAAGCTCTCCTGCGCTGCATCTTCAGCATCATCTCGGTTGCCGAGTATCCTGTAGGCAACGTTGAAGACCATCCTCTTGTGACGATCAATCAGGATTTCGAAAGCCCTTGCATCACCCCTCTTCACCCTTTCCACCAGTCCTTCATCGGAAATTTCCATTGTAAAGGGTTCCTTTTGGTGCTTTTCTTCATATTATGTATACAAGATTAGACCCCCTGTGTCAAGATAAAGTTTCGACCTTCGGGGCTTATGCGGCATTTCTGAGGCATGATGTGCGGCAGGATGATCGATCTCTTCTATGGTGAGACCGCTGGTCAAGAGCCCCCCGAAGTCCAGGGTCGAGGAATGGCCAATCCGACCTCTCAAAAACCCCTCACCAACTGTCCAATCATTTGACACCACTGTCAAATGATTGGACAGTAGATTAAATAGCCAGATATCAAGCACATAAGTCGAAAATCGTGAAGGCAGCTGTCAAATTATTTGACAGTTGAGTCCCGATCCAAAATTTTGGTTTACAAGGCCAAATCGAGTATCACTTTGAAAGCTCATCACTTATGTCATACGTTCAAAAAACTGTTGCTTCGGGTACGGAAATTGCATTAATTTAGACATAAAACATTTCTGGTGTGTGCTCCGTCTAAATTACAGAACGCAAGGGTGGACTGGACGTCATGGACGGAGGATAACCTTAGTTATATCTCCAACCACAGGAGGGGAAGATGAGAATGCACATTTTCAGAGGACAAATGCGCCCTCGAAGAGCGCTTCCTTGCCTTTTGGCCGCGGGCCTGATGGTTGTCTCCGTTTTCGGGGTTCCCGCCCGGGCCCTCTCCGAACCTCAAGATCGGATGACTAAGGAGGAGAGAGCTATGCAGCTTGAGCTGGAGAGGGCAGAGCTTATACGGGATCAGGCGAGGAGCAATTTTGAGAAGCAGAAGCAGAAGTACGAAGAGATGAAGCTCCTCAAGGAGCGGGGGATCATAACCGGGGATGAACTGAATTCAGCACGTGAGGCCTACGAGACCGCCAAGGTCGACCTTAAACAGGCCGAGATCAATCTGGACCAGACGATCCTCGGCTTTGTGGAGGATGCGACCCATGTCTCCATCGTCCAGGCACAGAAATACAAGACCAGGGAGGGGGCAAGACGGGTCCGACTCACCCTGAAGAATACCTCGAACGTTAAGGCTGCTTCAGCCGCATACAAGGATGTGCTCTCAAGGGATGAGGTGAGATCACTGGTGAAGATAGAGAACATCTTCGTATCCATCCTTAAAGACGGTGTTCTGGTGGGAGATCCCTATGAGGTCAAGATCCCATCCCTGGCTTATAATGAGGAGATCACGGTTGAGTTCGGGCTCCAGCAGGACGCAGAAAACGTGATGGTGAGGATGAAGTACCTCAACAAGATAGACGATAGGATGATCTACCTTCAGAAGAGCGCTGCAGAAGATATTGTCTCGGTGATGTCCCTCCAGTTCGCCCAGGAGGGGGAACTCGGAAGCTCGGTCCTCTTCGACCTCGAACTCGAGAGGATGGCCGAGAACGAGAAGACGTTTGCCCTCGACGTGGTTAACCTGCCGGAGAAGTTCAAATATGCCTTTGAGGATAGGGGCAAGCAGCTCTCTCAGGTGAAGTTCTCCCAGGGGATGGCGAAGATAAGCCTCGGCCTCAGGGTCTACGTCCCTGAGGAATTAGGGGAGGATGAGATAGATAAGCCCATCAGCTTCTACGCCGTTGTCGCCGACAAATGGGGGGCGGAAGGACTGCGAGAGCTAAAGAGAAAACACGGGCCAAATCCCATTTCGGAGAAGAAGCTCAAGGCACTCAAGGTCGGCTTCGAGACACTTGAGCTCACACCCAGGGGGGTGGGAGAACTGGAACTTGCCACCCCAAACCTCTACTATGAGATCA
Source organism: Candidatus Latescibacterota bacterium (assembly GCA_012961925.1). Lineage (GTDB taxonomy): Bacteria > Latescibacterota > MVCY01 > MVCY01 > DTYK01 > DTYK01. The sequence goes on along the minus strand of DTYK01000226.1, from coordinate 1,816 downwards.
AACCGGACGAAACGGTGGATATGAAGTTCACGGTGAAGAACACGGGGACACTGAAGTTGGAGGACGTCAGGGTCACCACAGATATGCCCTACCAGTGGGAGTCGATAATCCAACCTGAGAAGATAGAGAGGATCGAACCCCAGGAGGAGGTTACCGTCAGGATCAAGGTCATCCCCGTAGAAGGGATCGATGTAGGCAAGTACGAGATGAAGGTCGGTGCATCCTGCGAGCATCAGGGTAGGCTTATCGAGGCACAGGAGAAGAACGTGACAATCCAAGTGGAGAGCAAGACCAACCTCCTGGGAACAACCGTTCTGATGGTGGTTGTGGTCGGGCTGGTAATCGGGGTGGCCGTCTTCTCAATAAGGCTGAGCAGACGGTGAGGCATGCGTAAGACAACCCCCTTTCTTTTCGCCTCCTTCTCTCTGGACAAGCAAACGCCCATGCCCTTGCGAGCCGAAGTTCAGTCTTTAGGCTTTCATCCCCGGATAGACCTCAGCGGTTTGTCTTAACCGGGATGAAATGCTAAAGCATTAACTCCGAGGAGTGAGCCGATGACTCTTTTGTGGGAGAGGGCTTCCGCCCTCGAGACACCGGGGAGAAGGCTTCAGGTTGCCCTTCGAGCCCGGAAGGGCTCTCCCACAGGAAAGCCCTTTGGGCAAGCAAAGAAAAGGAAAGATAATAATAGCGAAGAACCCTTGTTGATTTGATGTCCAAGGCCTCGCTAAAAATTTGAACCCGTCCCAATTTTTAAAATTGGAGGTAAACTTTGCACAGGTTATCTCAAGATACCAGACGTAAATCCAGGCTTTTAAGTCCATCGTTTCCCACCTTAAGGGCCCTCCTATTCGTAGGTACGATCCTCTCCCTCCATGGCATTGCTATCTCTGAGACCCTTACGCTGGAGCAGTGCGTTGAGGTTGCCCTGAGGAAAAACAGGGATATACTGGCTGTCAGGGAACGAATGATCGAGAAGAAGGGGGCCCTGATTTCCGACCGTTCAGAGAGACTGCCCCAGATAAGCGTGGAAAGCAGCTACGACAGGGAGTACTATGATACTGAGGATTCGACATGGACAGACTACTCCTCCCATCTGAGGGCAAGCCAGGAGCTCTTCCGATATGGCCAGACCCCAAGTCAGACATTTACCTTACGTCAGGAGTACAGAAAGGCAAGGTATGACTACCTGAAGACCATGGAGCAGGCGATCTCAGATGTCCGTAAGGCCTTCTTCTCCGTACTCCTCACCGAAGAGGAGATAGCCGCCAGAGGCGAGATGCTTATGGAGTTCGAGGAGAAGTACAACAGGATGAAACAACGTTATGAGGCCGGCAAGGTGAGGCCCATCGACGTTAAAGAGGCAAAGCTTGAGGTGTTGGACGAACGGCTGAGGATAAACGACCTGAAACGCAACCTGAGAAGTCAGAAGTCGAACCTTCTGAAAGTGATAGGCATGCTGGGGGCATGGACACCGGATCAGCTCCAACTCGTCGGCTCCATCCCGGAAGGGGACTTCAAAGAGGTCTCCGAGGATTCCCTGAAGGCGATGGTTCAGAAGGCGCTGGAGAACAGGGCAGAGATAGCAGAGCTTGCTTCCGCTGTGGAGGAACAGCGGAAGCAGTTACACGGCACGTACTGGGGATGGTTCCCAAACCTGACCGGAACCGCAAGCTACAGACACGAGAGGACGGAATTCAACCTCCAGATAACTCAGACGGGCAAGCTCTGGAGGAGTGCCCTCTTCATCGATCATCCACTTTATGAGAAGCATTCCGATCCCCTGCTCAGGGATGGGGACTGGAGGGTCGGGTTGGCC
>DTYK01000225.1 GCA_012961925.1 Candidatus Latescibacterota bacterium | reverse complement strand
GACAAGGATGTTTCTGCAAGTGGCCTCTTCCCTGCACTCAGAGTTGAATGCCCTCTGTACCTTCTTTATCTGTGGGCAGACGTTTCTCCATCACCTACGGACGCAATCATAAGGATTATCAGCCTGTGCCCTTCGAGGTACAGCCCTTCTGGTATCGACTGCAGGGTTTCCCACAGATGTTAGAGTTTCCCATCCAGGGGTGGCAGGATTGTATCTGGCGCGAAGTTCATGGATGGGAAAACAAAGAAGGGTATCTAAAGATGTTGATGAGCAATATAGACTTATATTGTTGAACATGATCCTGTATGGGACTACCTGCAACACGATTGGTCCAGCCTCAAGGAGGATCCGGAGATGGGTATTGTCAGGGTTTTGATCGAATATGCTCAACAGAAAGGGGTGCGACTGATATCCTATCGTCACTACTATCAGAAGGTGCTCAAAACATGACGCCACGCCAGCGAGTTGAGGCCGTCCTCCGACGCCAGATTCCTGATCGGACACCATTTACTATCTACGAGAGCAAGCTTCTCCAGTGCACTGTCGAACGGGAACTGCGCAATGCGGGGCTTTGTATCGTCAATCCCCGCTACCCGGTGGTGGAGTTACGTTACCGTGAGGTACGTGTGGAGCGCCATGAGTATCAAAAAGATGGGGAGACGTATATTCGCACAGTTTGGCATACCCCAGCAGGGGACCTTACCCGTATAGATAAGCCGGCTGAATTTACAAGCTGGCAGGTAGAGCATGTCTTTAAGGGGCCGGAGGACTATAAGAGATTGATGTGGCTGGCGACCGATCCGGAACCAGTTCCCTGTTACGAGCGTTTCCTCAAGGCACGGAGGTGGCTGGGGGAAGATGTCCTTCTTCAGGTCAATATCGGTGCCACTCCCCTTCATCGCATCATGGTTGATTGGCTAGGGGTGGAAACGTTCGCTGAAGAATGGGTTGAACGACAGGACGAGATTCTCAGACTCTACAATGCCCTTGCTGATCAGCAGCGACGTATCTTCCCCCTTATCGCCCGGTCGCCAGCCTTGACCGTGAATTATGGAGGGAATGAAACCCCAGAGGTCATGGGACCACCAAGATTCCGAGAGTATGTAGTCCCCCTATACAATGAAGCTGCTGAGGTGCTTCACCAGCATGGCAAGCTGTTGGGAGCCCATCTGGATGGAAACAATCGCGCCTGGATGAAGGATGTGGCAGCATCGGCCTTAGATTATGTAGAGGCCTTTACCCCGGCACCTGATACAGATATGAGCCTGGAGGAAGCTCTCAAGGTCTGGCCTGATAAGATCCTGTGGATTAACTTTCCCTCCTCGCTTCATCTCGCTTCAACCCAGACCATAGTACGCACCACCAAGCAACTCATAGAGGCAGCCGCTCCGGGAGACCGCCTTCATCCTGGGCATTACAGAAAATATTCCCGAAGATCGCTGGCAGGAAAGTTTACAGGCTATTTCCAGAGCAATTCGCGATGTTGGATGAAGGGTGTAATCCTTCACAGAGCAAGCTCTACTACTCCTAATCCATCGGAGTAGCAAAACGTGTTTCGCACAGGGATGGGGGGGTAGGTGCTAAGGGAGATAATCGCAAGTTAAAAGGAATAGAAAACGTTTTCTAATCAAGGAGGCGAAAGTGAGCAAGCAAGCATATCTCGTACGAAAGGTTGACGAGATCCCGAGAGAACGCAGCACCTGTGGGTTTCGTAAAAGGCTCATCGCCAAAGAGCACTTCGAGGGAGCGAATTTCACCTTTCTCAATGTTTACGAGGCGGAGCGGCACTATCATAAAAAAACCACCGAGTTTTACTATGTACTGAAAGGGAAGGGAACATTAGAGCTCAACGGCGATACGGTTGACCTTGAGCCCGGGGTTCTGGTAATGATAAACCCCGGAACCCGGCATCGGGCAGAGGGACAGGTGGAAACGTTGATCGTCGGGATACCACCATTTGATCCGGAGGATACGTTTTTTGATTAGCAGATGTTAACACTACTTCTAACTGCAGAGAGGAGGATATGGGTACCGTCAGAAGATTGAAAATGATGAAGGAAAGTTGGTCTGATCTTGCCCCGGGACAGATAATTGCACAACTGAATGTACACCCGATAGTTTCACATGGAGGATGGGATCACGAGGGAGTAAAACAGGCGTTAGTCTGGGCCAATGCCCGAAAGTTGAAAGGAACATTTCAGTTAGTGGGAGTAGAAGAAAACAAAATAGTCTATGAGGGAATGTTGCGGGATATGGGAGGCCACATATGGGGAGGGAATACCCTGGTGGTGGACTTTTCCGAATTCGAAATACCAGGAAGGTACAAACTGAGGCTGGAACTAAAAGGAACAGAAGCAGTTTTTATTGACTCGCAAAAAGTACCTAAAGCTGATTTCACCACAAAGG
>DTYK01000224.1 GCA_012961925.1 Candidatus Latescibacterota bacterium | reverse complement strand
GTTGTCCCTGTGGCCGAAAGTTCCGGGAAAAACCTGAGGATCTGTATGTTTGGATTTCGGAGGGTCGGGTACCCTCTTTCCATCTACATACACAACCTTATCCCTCATCTCCACAACTTGACCTTCTACTGCAATAACTCGTTTGATAAAGTCCCTGGAAGGATTACGAGGATATTTGAAGATAATGACATCACCGGGCCTTGGCTTTCTGATCGCGGGCAGGCGAAAGTAAGGGAGCTTAATACCGGTCAATGGAATGTGATCAGGACTCCTGGCACCGTAGATGAACTTGTTTGCCAGGAGGAAATCCCCTACTAAAAGGGTATCCTCCATGGAACCCGACGGGATACGAAAGGCCTGAACCACGAATTGCCTCACAAAGAATACCACGATAATTACGGTGAGGATCCACTCTACATATTCCCTCAGAGGAGACTTCCTTGTTCTCTTCCTAACCCTCATAATCGACCTCGTTTCCATCATTCAAGAGCGAATAAGTCGCTGACATTTGCTATCCTTCCGGAGGATAGGATCAACCGTCCGGCTACTCCGTTTTCCCCTCGGCCTTCGATTGTCTCACGACTACGAAGACCTCCTCAAGTTCTGAAAACCGAGCACTTGGTCTGACCTCCACTTCTCTGAAAAGCCCCAGCTCTTCACCACCCACTTTCGTAACACTTCCGATCTTGAGACCCCGGGGGAATATCCCACCAAGGCCTGAAGAGACGACCACATCACCCACCTTGATGTCACTCCTCACAGGTACGTTTTTTAGCTCCAGGACAGCACCTCCCCTCCACTCTATTATGCCAATGATACGTTTCTCATTCAACACAGTGGCACTTACCCGACAGTTCCTGTCGGTCAGTAATTGTACAACCGCCGTTGTGGGAAAGACCCTGAAAACCCTCCCTACCAGACCCTCAGCGGTGAGAACAGGCATGTCCTTCCTTACACCATCTTCAGAGCCCACGCCGATAAGAATTGAATTGACGATCCGCTCAGTGCCATGTGCAATCACCTCAGCCGGGAGGAGTGAGAACTCACACTGCTCCTTGAATCCAAGCAATTTGCGAAGCCTGAGGTTCTCAAACTTTATGCTTCGGAGGCGTTGTACCTCAAAGGAAAGCTCAGCGTTGCGCTCCCTTAAAAATCTGTTCTCCTGCCGCAAGTCGCTGATCTTCGTGACCCACGAAAAGGCCCACTGTCCCCCCCGAAGAATTGCTATGGTCGTACTCCTGACCACCTCTGCCTTCCGATCCTCTTTCAAGGCCATCATCAACAAGGAGAGGGTCAGGGCTGCCGAGAGAACGACATAATGTTTATGTACAGCAAAGACCTTCAATAACCATTGCATACGTCCATTTCCACTCTACCGAACTCAACGTGCCTCCGGCACGAACAGACACTGAGGTACAAAAGCACATAGTTTATTTGTCCTTAGAAACGTCTTTGTTGTCTGATAAACTTCGGTAACTAATACCATGGACTTTTGCCAAACAACCAAATCTCTATATGTCTTCGTTCTTCTTATCTTTGTGCCTCTGTACCTTTGTCACTTTGTGTCTTGCATAATTCTCGCCTCTACAACTGCTTAAAACGAAAAATCCTATATTATCAAGTTGAATATAGGATAACCAGGAATGGCCTTCATGTGATCAGAACAGCACCTTGGAGTAAGCCCCTGTATCCTCAAGCACCTTGCCGGTCCCTCTCACAACGCAGGTGAGCGGATCTTCAATCACATTGATCGGAAGGCCTGTCTCATCCCTGAGCCGTTTATCCAAACCCCGCAACAGAGCCCCACCTCCCGTCATAATGATGCCTCGATCAATAATATCTGCTGCCAGTTCAGGGGGGGTCCGTTCGAGAGATATCCTGACAGCCTCTACGATTGCGTTCACCGGCTCTGAAAGGGCCTCCCTTATCTCCTCTGAGCTGATGACTATTGTTTTGGGTATGGCTGCCACAAGGTCTCTACCCTTCACAGGGGCCTCCATCTCTTCCTTCGGTGGATAGGCCGAACCTATTTGCCACTTGATCCTTTCGGCCGTCCTCTCCCCTATCAAGAGGTTGTAATTCTTCTTAAGATACTGAATTATAGCCTGATCCATCTCATCGCCGGCTACCCTTATGGAAGTGTTGGTGACAATTCCTGAAAGCGCTATTACTGCGATTTCAGAGGTGCCACCTCCGATGTCTATCACCATCGAACCGAGCGGCTCCTCTATGGGCAATCCCACACCGATGGCTGCTGCCATCGGTTCTGCGATCAGATGGATCTCCCTGGCACCTGCACGCTCTGCCGAATCCTTAACGGCCCTCTTCTCAACCTCTGTGATACCGGAGGGGACCCCTATGATAATCCTCGGGCGCACAAGAAACTTGCCCTTCTGTACCTTCTTTATGAAGAACCGGAGCATCTCCTCCGTCACCTCAAAATTGGCAATCACACCGTCCTTTATGGGCCGGATGGTCTCGATCTCCCCTGGGGTCCTTCCCACCATCTCTCTGGCGTCAGTCCCAACAGCCAGAGGACGGCCGGTGGCCTTATCCACGGCCACGATAGAGGGCTCATTGAGGACAATCCCCCTGCCTTTCACATAGACCAGGGTATTTGCCGTCCCAAGATCTATCCCGATCTCATTGGATATTATTCCTGCGAACCGAAAGGCCATGACCTCTTCTGAGTTGGAAACAATGATGCAGAACCCACGATTTATAGGTGATTCAGTGTAAAAAATGTCTCATCCCCGTAAAGACCATTGAAATACCGAGTCTGTCTGCCGTGGCGATTATCTCCTTATCCCTCATAGCGCCACCAGGCTGAACAACATAACGTATATGATGCTGGGAAGCACAGACAAGGGTATCATCAAATGGGAAGAAGGCATCGGAGGCCAATACCACCTTGGACATCTCACGTCGGAAGTATTTGTCCCATGGCAGATCAGAACCTCCCTCACGATAGATCAGCTCCAGATTTTCCCGCGCCTTTGTGACCGCAAGCTTGCGAAGGGAGTCCACCCGGTTTGGCTGCCCTGCCCCCATTCCTATCACCTGAAACTGGCCGGGTTCATACTCCCTCGCCAGGACAATGGCATTGGATTTTGTGTGCTTGGCCGCCTTCCAGGCAAACTGAGCGAGGGCCCTCTTCTCCTGCGGAAATTCAGCTTTTGTGACCACCTCCCATTTATCCCACACCTCTAAATCCCTCTCCTGCTCCAGAACTCCACCAACAATATGACGGTATGTATGGCCTCTCCGACCTCCGGAACCCAATGGAGGAACCTCAAGGATCCTGAGGTCCTTACTCTTCTGCTGTAGAAACTCCAACGCATCAGATTGATAACCGGGTGCTATGACGATCTCTACAAACCTGCCTTTCAAGAACTGGGCTGTAGACAGATCGATAGGTACAGTACAAGCTATTATAGACCCCATAGCGCTCACAGGATCACCCTGCCATGCAGCCTCCAGAGCCCTTCGAAGAACCCTTCCCGTTGCGTATCCGCAGGGATTGGTGTGTTTGATGACCGCTACGCCTATAGTATCGTCCAGCTCCTTGACAGCCTCAAGGGCAGCATCTGCATCCAGGTAGTTATTATAAGACATCTGCTTGCCGTGAAGTTGCCTGGCGTTTGATATGCAGGATTCACCGATCTGGTCGTCTTTATAGAACCTCGCCTTCTGGTGCCAGTTTTCCCCATATCTCAAGTTCTGACCTTTACAATATTTAAGCCGGAGCACCTTTTCACCCGTGAGCCTTTCACTAAGCCATCTGTCAATGGCAGCATCGTAGTCTGCCGTAAGTCTGAAGGCTTTAACGCAGAGCATAGCTCGGGTCTGAGGAGAGAGATCCCCATTGGTCTCCAGTTCATTCAAAACTAACTTATAATCAGACGGATCGGTTACAACGCCCACATACCGGTAGTTCTTTGCTGCGCTTCTCAACAGGGTCGGACCACCTATATCGATGTTCTCAATCGCCTCCTGGAGTGAGACATCCTCCCTGGCGATTGTAGCTCCAAATGGGTATAGGTTGACCACAACAAGATCGATCAATTCTATGCCGTTTTCTTCGACATCCCTCATATGGCTTGGATCATCCCTTAGTGCCAGGATTGCCCCGTGGACTTTTGGATGAAGAGTCTTCACCCGCCCATCCATCAGCTCCGGAAACCCTGTGAGATCTGAGATGGTCCTCACAGCGATCCCGGCTTCGGACAACACCCTTGCTGTCCCACCGGTTGATATGATCTCGACGCCAAGCCGGGATAGTCCTTCTGCAAATTCGACAATCCCCATTTTATCAGAAACGCTTATCAATGCCCGCTTGACCTTCGACAATTTGGGACTCCTTTCGTAACCTGAAGAAGAGGAAGGGCGTTTATCTCTTATCAAGCCCCCTGATCCTGTCTCTCAGTTTTGCTGCTTTCTCAAACTCCTCGTTGTTTACGGCCTCTTGCAACATCCTTTCCAACTTCTCCTTCCTTGTCAACGGCCTCCTCTTTGTAATCTCCTCTGCCCACTTCTTCAGCAGTTCCACCTCCGCACATTCCTCGACCAGGTCGGCCCTATCATACTCCTCGAAGAAGGCTTCGATCCTCTTTATCCCTTCCTCAATCTGTTTTAAGGCCTTACTGTAATCCTTGTTCCGAAGGCTTATCAGACCCTTAGCCCTTGTGTTCATCATTATCACGTAGGGTCTGTATTGCTCAAAGGCCCATTTGTCCTTCTCATGTAAGGCATACTTCGCCACAAAGTCAAAGACCCGAAGGTTTCGTTCGGTATCCCTCACAACACCCTCATACTCCTCTAATTCAAACAAACTGAGATACCTGTAATAATACTGTATGGCCTCCCTTTGAAGTTCTAAACAGTCCTCGCTGTCCAGTACGAAATCATCATTTTTTCTGGCCAGAGCGAGGTAATGCTCAAGCAATGATTCCTTACCGTGCGGCCTCTTTCCGTCCGGCCTCCCTTTTGTCGCCATTTGCAACAGTCCAAGATCCAGCCGCATCTGGATCTTCTCCCTCCCATCATCTCCCATTATCTTTCTCACAGAGATCTGATCCGGCCTGTACTCCCATCCCTCGATAATCCTGCTTATATCCTTACCCATCTCAAACCCTCCAGCAGAACTTCTACCCTGCCTCCTAACCAAGTCTTCGCCGAGACCGTCTTCGACTCACTCCTCGGAGTTAACCCTTCAAGGTTTCATCCCCGGATCTACAGGCTTAGTGACTCATCTTACCCAGAATGAAATGCTAAGGCATCACCTCCCACTCGCTCTCCCTCCGGTCGGGCTCGGAGAGGCGGAAAAACGGTCGCTCCGTTCGCCGGACGGTCTTTGCGGCTCAAGCTTAAGGGCACTTCATCTCCACTACGCCAAACGGTCAACTCAACCCATTTTGTATTTTCCTCTTCCCCTGGCCAAATAGGCAACAACGCCGCAACAATCCATTACCGATCATCCCACCAATCGTCTGTAGGCTTCCTGATACCTGTTCAGGGTCTTTTCCACGATCTCCTCGGGTAACATCGGTGCCGGCGGATTTTTATCCCAGCCTATGGACTCCAGATAATCCCTTACGAACTGCTTGTCAAAACTCCTCTGAGGACGGCCTGGTTGATATTCATATAGAGGCCAGAACCTTGAAGAATCCGGAGTTAAGAGCTCGTCGATCAGGATAACCTCGCCATTGTAGACCCCAAATTCAAACTTGGTATCCGCTATGATGACCCCCCTTTCTTCGGCATACTGCCTGGCGCTTTCGTAGACCCTGATGCTCACATCCCTTATCCTTATCGCTCTCTCCTCTCCGATCAGATCCACAACCTTTTCAAAAGGGATGTTCTCATCATGCCCCGATTCTGCTTTGGTCGCAGGGGTAAATACCGGTTTTTCCAGCCTATCAGACTCCCTTAGCCCAGAAGGGAGCCTGATCCCACAAAGCGTGCCAAAACTGGAGTATTCACGCCATCCTGAGCCCGCCAGATATCCCCTGACAACACATTCCACCTCAATCCGATCAGCTTTCTTCACCAGCATAGATCTTCCGAAGAGAACATCTTTAAATTTTTGGAGTTGTAAAGGATAACTGTCAACATCGGCCGAAATGAGATGATTCCCGATGATATCTTTTGTGAAATCAAACCAAAACAAAGACATCCCCGTAAGGATCTTACCTTTACCAGGGATGCCGTTAGGCATAACACAGTCGAAAGCTGAGATTCTGTCGGTAGCCACAATCAGTAGCTTGTCACCCAGATCATAAAGATCCCTTACCTTTCCCCTCTTGAAGAGTTTTATATCGTTGAGATCCGCTTTTAACAGGGCATTCTCCACTGATACCTCCCTTTTGACGATTTATAATAAAACATTTTACGGATAAAGTCAAGATATTTTATTGACGGTTATTCGGCCTCCTATCCGCTCACCGATGAGTAACGCCGAAAGAGAGGAAGGGTCGGAGGAACAATAACAAAAACGGGCGGAAGCTCTCTTTCGAGCTCCGCCCGACTATTATGGCCAGAGTTGGATGAGTCCGGCTTTAAACCAGTTTCAGAAAACAGCCAAACGGTCTATGCTCGCCGGATACTAAACTTATGTCAAAGGCTTGGAACACGCTTGGGTACCCCAATTCTGAGCTTGGGAGAGAAAATCTTATCTCGCAAGGAACATCTTCCGTGTCTGAGAGTGATTGCCTGATGTGAGGCGATAAAGATATATCCCACTGCTCACATGATTGCCACTCTCATCTTTACCATCCCACCCGACAGTATACGAACCCGGCCCCTGGATCCCATCCACAAGCCTCCGAACCTCCTGGCCGAGTATATTATAAATCGTAAGCGTAACCCTGGCTTCTTCAGGAATGGAATACGAGATCTCCGTTGAAGGATTGAAGGGATTAGGATGGTTTTGATACAGACCGAAATTAGGGGCTGAGGGATTATGAGCCTCCTCCAGGCCTTTCGGTGCACCGTGGTGATGGACATGTAAGATCCTGGTGGATACCCGCATCACCCTGCGGGCAAGTTCTATTGCACCCCTGTAGTCTCCCGCTTCAAACGCCTCTTCCGCCTTCTCCAGCATCTGTTCAAGCCTGTTCGGGAGGCGTTCAAACCGCTGGTCGTCTCCTTCGGCGAGGGCCGTCCGGACCTGTTCGACGCTCTCCTCTGCCCTATGAAGCAGCCTGAGGGCCATCTGATCCGGGTCCGGCAGACCCTTGACAATCCTTATCGCACCGAGGGCATATCTCCTCGCCTGTCCGAGCAGCTCCAAGGCCTCCCTGTACTGACCAGCCTGAACAAGGGAATCAGCCTCATCAAACGCCGAACTGGCCTTTACAAGTAGTGCTTCGGCCTGTTCATCCGGGTCATCCGCCACAATGCCCTCAGCCCGTTCGATCAACCCTCTGGTCTTCTCCAGGATATGACCAATCCGTTCCTCCAAGGGCAGATCGTCCCTCATCCGGTGATGGACCCGCATAAGCATGGGTCTGACATGCATGACTATCTGAAGGGCCTTATGGTATTCGCCGGCCTCCATGGCAGCAGAGGCATCCTCCAATGCAGATTGCATCCTTTGGGCCAACTTTATCAGCCTCTGATCCCCTGTCTTAGCGGCGAGATCAAGCATCTCGGTCAGCTCTCCTTTAGCCAGTTCAATCCTCTCCCTGGCCCTATCGGCAAGGGACACCCTGCCTTCTGCTAAGATGATAACATCATGGAGAAGTCTCCGGGCCTGAAGCAGCACCCTTAAGCCTTCACGAAACTGGCCGGAGTTGATGAGAGACTCAGCCTCCATTTTCAACTCCCCAGCCCTGTTAAGAAGGGCCTCTGCATCGGAATTTTCGCTCGAACTAACGAGCTGTGTCGCACGGCTTAAGAAGTGCTCAAAGTTCTCAAGCGCCATCTCAACCCTATGTTTCGGGGGGATCCTATTGATCTTCCCCCTGAGCCTCTCCGGCATCGGACCCCTTTGGATTTCCGCCAATACCGGATAGCTGCCCGCAACGACCATAGCCACCATCAGAACGAACAGAGATCTCGACTTCATCTCCAATCCCCCTCCTTTCATTTTGCATTGGACGTCTCCAAAAAACTTGTACCCGGGATGAAATGCTAAAGCATAAACTCCGGCTCGCCCGCTCCCTTCGCGGGACGGCCTCCCCGGATCAGGACTTTTTCTCTATCTCCTGTTCTATCTCCTTCTGCCACCTCCGCCAATCCCTCTGAAACCGTTCCATCTGCTTCCTGAATCGTTCCATCTGTTCCTGAAGGCGCTCCATCTGTTTCTGCAACCTCTCACGGTACTCCTGTGCCCAATGTTCCGGATGCATCCACATCTCAGGAGGCCCTTTCTCAGGGACAGGCCCCATGGACATATGTCCTCTAATGTCGCGGATAATATCCTTCAGGTTCCGTTCGAACCTCTCCTGAAAGAGTATCAGTTGCGCCTGCTGTTTTAGCGACAGGATCTTTGCGGCCTTGTCAAAGAAATCCTCTCTGTTCTTCCGGAGCTGGGCCCCATTTTTTCTGATGGCTGCGATCTTCTCCTGGAGCTTCTTCTCAGACGGCTTCTCCTCCCGGAGGACATCGACTAACTCGTTGATGATTCGGCGTCTCCCATGGTTAAGCTCTTCCTGGCGCCTGTCAAACTCCTTCATTATGGGGAAGAACCGGGCCGACTGCTCATCGGTAAGGTCCAGCTCGTCGATCAGCCTCCATGTCCGTAACATCTTGATCTTATCCCTGGCTTCTTCTCTCTTAAGGGATGGCCTCATACATACTCCTCCCCCCGTTCCCCTTGGCTGGGCAACGGAACCACCCGCCCAAAACAGAATGATCAAGATAAGCAGAAACCTACATCTTCTCATCTTGCCACCTCCTTGTTATTGTTGACGGAACCCAATCGCCGGCGTCATCTGAGGGACTCCGTACGTTTGCTTATCCAGTCCGTTATCTCCTCGTCAGAAAATAGCTTATAACCACCAAGGGAAAAGAGCGGCTCCTCGAGGGAGAGAGCTGCCAATTCTTCCATCTGGTCCTCGGTCAATATATCCTCAATGATAATGGGCAAAACAGCTATGGAGTCCGAAACCGATTCAGCAAGATAGGCCACGTAATCGATATCCGATGCAAAGGCCCACTTGTTCCCCCATTCCTTCTTCATGGACGGTTCCCTGCCAAAAAAGGAAAACGCCAACAGAAGGGCCACGGCAAAACCGAAGGCCGGCACAAGCCTGGTAGCCCAACGTCTCCTCTTCTCACCTATCTTCGTCCTTATCCCCGCAAGTAATTCCACCCCCACAGCTTCAGAGGTACGACCACTCTTGGTGAGCCTTAACGCATCAAATACGGATTTGACCTCCTCAAACTCCCTGCTACAATCAGGGCATGAACCAAGATGGCCCTTCACATCAGCCTGAACCTGTTCCCCACACTCACCTTCGTAAAACTCGACCAGCAACCTCTTTACCTGCTTACACTTCATTCCAATAACCTCCATTATGCCGAGGGCGACCTACAGTAAACAAACGTCTAATTCGGATTCGGCTTCAATCCATCCGAGTTGACAGTAAGGCTTTCGCTCCTACACCCCATCGACCATATCCTACCGCCCATCCGGTTCCTCTTCAATGTCATCTGAATTCCTTCAGCCTCTTTCGGAGCTTTTTGAGGGCATGGAAATAATTGGCCTTCACAGTTCCTATGGAACTTCCCAGAACCTCAGATATCTCCCGGTGGGAGAGACCCTGGTAGTACCTGAGGATGAAGACAGCCTTCTGCTTCTCTGGCAGGCTTTCAATCGCCTCATCTACGGCCCTGCCCAGATCAGCTCCCTCCGTAATCTCGTCCGGAGAATCCTTCGTTGATAAAAGGGATGACTTAACATCCTTAAAAGATACGAATCTTCTGAGTCTGTGTATCCTCTGATGGTTTATCGAAAGGTTGACCACGATCCGGTACAGCCAGGTATAAAGGGATGAATCCTCACGAAATCTCCGCAATCCTTTATAGGCCTTGATGAAGGCGTCCTGAGTGATGTCGATTGCATCATCATGGTCACTAACCATCCGAAGCGCCACATGATATAGCCTGTCCTGATAACGTCTGACAATATGGTCAAAGGCCTTCTCATCACCCTCTTTGAACCGCCTCACCAGGGAAATGTCCGGATCATGATCCATCGATCTTTTTCCCTTTTTAATAGTTAGACAGAGAAGTGCCAGGAATGGTTTAAAAGAATTTTATTGACAGGGAGGGGGAGATGATATACCTTTATCCATTGGTAGGAGGTCCTCACTGTTATGGCCGTAGACCGAGCGATGCGGCATATCAGGGTTTACAAGATGTGTTTCTGAAGAGGAGACCCGATGAGAGTCCTGGGGATCGAAACGACAACTATGACCGGAAGCGTGGCAGTTGTTACTGACTCTGTGGTAGCGGCCTCTTATCTATGGAATGTAAGGTCGGTCCATTCGGAGCGTCTGATGGTGGCCATAGAGCGAGTTCTGTCGGATGCCTCCATCGAACTGGGAGGGCTGGACGGCGTGGCAGTCTCAATTGGACCCGGATCCTTCACCGGACTCAGAATAGGTTTGAGCACGGCAAAAGGACTGTGCCTTGCCGCAGAGCTATCTCTGGTTCCGGTTCCTACATTGGATGCACTCGCCTCCCGCCTGCTCTTCTGTACCCATCAGGTTTGCCCTATGCTTGACGCCCGGAAAAAGCAGGTCTATGCCTGCCTGTACGATGTCCAGAACGGGGAGACGAGGAGGCTCTCCGAGCCAGTCGCGATATCGCCCGTAGCCCTGCTTAAGGGAATATCTCGCACAACCGTTTTTTTAGGAAACGGAGCCTCCCTCTACCGCGAACAGATAGTGAAGGCCCTGGGAGAAAGGGCCTCTTTCGCCCCAGCCGAACTGAACCATCCCGATGCTGCAACAGTCGCAAGGCTCGGGATATCCAGACTTCAGAGAGGTGAAAAAGTAGACCCCGAGTCTCTCGAACCCATGTATCTCAGGGGGCCAGATGTGGGCAAAGACCGGAGTAAAACCGGACAGCACAACCTGTGATCCTGACTCACTGAACCCTCAGGCTTATAGTTTCTTGGCGATCTCTTTCAGAACCTGTTCAGGATGAATTCGTTTCATGCATTCAAAATGGCCTTTTGGACATCTCTTTCCACCGTGGATCCCACATGGCCGACATTCAAGATCGCTCTGGATGACCAGACTATTGCTATCGTAAGGGGCAAATCCAAATGACGGTGAAGTTGGCCCGAAGATCGCCACCACAGGTGTCCTCACTGCCACCGCAAGGTGCATCGGCGCGCTGTCATTGCACAAGAGGAGAGATGATCGACTCAGAAGGGCAGCCGATTGCCTGAGGCTCATCTTTCCAGCAGTTAAAACAGCGCCGAACCTCATCATAGCGGCAATGCTGCTGCAGAGTTCTATATCTGACCCACCTCCAATCAGGAGGACCTTTACCCCCTGTTCTCCGATCAATCTATCAGCCAACTCCGCAAATCTCTCAGGCAGCCAGCGTTTGGTCGGCCATACAGAACCCGGGGCTATAGCTACGATCCTGTCAGAGGGTGATATACCATTTGCACTCAGGAACCGTCGCACAACCCCTTGATCATGTCGATCAGGATAGACCTCCGGGAGCCTATCATTGATTTTGACCCCAAGCGCTGAGATGAGATCGAGATTTCGTTCTATCTGGTGAACATCCATCCTATAGGGGATGGTTTTTGTGAAGAGAAACGATCCCGCGCTCCGGTCGAATCCGATTCTTCGTGGAATCCCCGCCAGGAAGGGCAGAAGCGCGCTCCTCAAAGAACGATGTGGTATCAGTGCCAGATCAAACGTCCCAGAACGAAGGCCGCGGACCATTTTGAGAAAGGCCCGGCTTCCTTTGTCTCTACCCCTTTTATCATATACGAGCACCTCATCTACAGATGGATTCCCCTCAAGAAGCTCTGCCGTCCGGGGAATGGTAAGCACAGAGAGCCATGCCTTCGGAAAACCTCTCTTAGCCGCCCGAATCAAAGGGGTGGTCAGTATCAGGTCGCCGATGAAGGCCGTTTGGATGATCAGTATCTTATTCACATTCATAATCTTATAACCGCAAACCAACCTTTCGTCCTGTCCAACTCTCTATAATCCCTTGGAGAGTAACCCTCACCCTGGCCTCCATACCTCGCCTTATAGTTTGACCCTTGATTCGGAAAACATCGAATGAAGATTTAACGTTCATGTCCTCTCGAAACTCCGGGGAGAGTCCCCACCCTGTTGCCCGATAGAAATCTAATAAATACCTACCAAAAAGGCAAGAGAATTGATTACACAAGGCCAACATATGTCCTTATGAAACTTGAATAATACCACCTCTGTTGAGCCTTTCACTATAAGCCGGTATCTGAAGCTGATGTTCTTAGGGGCTATCATAGATCCATTGGTGGGGGAAACCATTCGCATTTTGTGACTGTTTCGAGATTTATAGAAGGTTTTCAATTGAAGGGTGTTGAATAATTTCCAACCCTTTGTTCTTTGACAATTTAAAAAAGCGAAAATTAGCAAGTTACCCCAATTTGGGGGCTGTTTTTAGCTCAAAAAGGTACTTTTTTGCCCATTTTGAGCAAAAGTTACCCCAATTTTTGGGTGATTATTGACCCTATTTTCGAGGATTTCTGGATATTCAACCCTCCATGTGCTAAATTTTAGCATTAAAATCCAGTTATTCAACACTTCATTATTCAACAGATTCACTGGAAGGGAGGGCTGAAGGATGCCAGAAATCCAACTGCCATTTAGGTTCTACTCTTCTGGGTATGCCGATCTTCAAGACTCCGGTAATTCGCTGGTAAAATTTTCCCTACACATCGACCCGAACCCGATTGATAGGGT
>DTYK01000223.1 GCA_012961925.1 Candidatus Latescibacterota bacterium | reverse complement strand
TAGATAGGAAGACGAGGATGGAAGGCACGCTGGCACACTATTGATTTGGAGGAAGTGGACATGGCGAGAAAGATCAATAGAAAACGCTTTCTCGAGATCCTCGGGGGAGGAATCCTTGCCCTTTTGGGTCTTCCCCATCTGCTAACGCCCACAGGTCACAGAAGACCCTCCGCTGGCGCCGGCCAAAAGAGCAAACCGGTCAGCCGCAAAAGCCACCTTGTGGTTGCGCGGGGAGAAGACCCTTACGCCATAACTGTTGCGGCCATCTCAGCACTGGGAGGGGCTGAAAGGTTTGTTAAAAAGGGAGACAGGGTTGTGATCAAACCAAACATTGCCTTTAACAGGGCCCCAGAGCTTGCGGCTACCACAAATCCGGAGGTGGTGGCGGCCATAGTTGATCTATGCCTGAAGGCAGGGGCAAAGGAGGTGAAAGTCTTCGACCGCCCTGTAAATCCTGCCAGGATGACATATCACCGAAGCGGAATTGCTAAGGCCGCAAAGAAGGCAGGGGCAAGGGTTGTCTTTATGGATGAGAGAAAGTTCGAAAAGATCGACATACCCCAGGGTAAATCCCTGAAGTCATGGCCTCTTTACCGGGAAGCCCTCGAAGCAGATGTCCTTATCAACGTCCCGATCGCCAAACACCACAGTCTCACGCGACTCACCCTGGGCATGAAGAACATTATGGGCCTCTTAGGAGGAAATCGGGGAAGGTTACACTGGGGCATAGCCCAGAAATTAGCCGACCTGAACACCATAATCCCCGTTCATTTTACGGTGATGGACGCTTATCGTGTCCTGACCTCACACGGACCCTCCGGAGGTCGGCCGGAAGACGTCCGACTCATCGGGACGGTGATCGCAGGCGTTGACCGGGTAGCGGTTGATGCGTACACAACATCCCTATTCGGCCTGGAGCCCGAGGACATAGGGTATATCACCAAAGGCCATCAGATGGGCCTTGGCGAAATGGATATGCAAAAGGTGGAGATTGAGGAGATCAGGGTATAGAGGGGAGTCCTATGAGAACCCTGCGCCGGATAGTTCAACTCGTCGCCCTCCTTCTATTCCTGGTCCTCCTGACAAAGACCTCCTATCCTCTTTCTATGGAAGGATGGGTGGATATATTCCCTCGTCTAAGTCCTGTGGCAGTGCTCTTCACCATGATCTCCTCCCGTACAATTCTCAGCCGTATCCTGCCCGCCCTCATTCTGCTGATCCTCACCCTCCTTCTGGGGAGATTCTTCTGCGGATGGATCTGTCCTTTAGGGTCCACGATCGATATCTCCGACAGGCTGTTCTTCGGACGAATAGGTTCCGGCCGTAAAACAGGATATCAACGACTAAAGATCACTCCTGCCATAAAATATTATTTCCTCGCCTTCCTTCTCGTGGGATCCGTGTTGGGACTTCAAATAGCGGGCTGGTTCGATCCCTTAAGCCTGATCACCAGAAGCTATGCCTTGGTCTTTTTGCCCTATCTCAATTTTATGGGTTCGAATATCTTTAACCTGTTGCAGCGCATTCCATTAATCACCCATATCTCCGAACCGGTCTACTCCTTTCTCAGAATTCACCTGTTCTACTCCTTGCCCCCCCTCTTCAGCCATCATCTCCTCCTTCTGGTGCTCTTTGCGGCAGTACTCTCTCTGGGATTTCTCTCCAGAAGGGGCTGGTGCCGGTTACTCTGCCCCCTTGGCGCATTATTGGCGCTTGTGAGCCGGTACTCTCCCCTGAGAAGGATGGTGAGGGAAGACTGCGAAAGTTGCCGTATCTGTGAGACAGGGTGTAAGATGGGGGCCATAACTGACCATGGGAAAGGAATTTTGGCCGGGGAGTGTATTGAATGCCTCACCTGTATCGGGATTTGTCCAAGCGGGGAGGTAAGCTTCAGGTTCGAAATATCAAGGCAAAAGGCCCTTCAGAGATCCGTCAGCCTCTCTCGAAGAGGTCTTCTGATAGGCGGCATGGGCGGGATAGTTGCTCTGCCCGTCCTTTCCCTAAGTCATCCACGCCGTGAAGAGAGCATCTACTTGGTCCGGCCTCCGGGGGCCCTCCCTGAAGATGAGTTCGTCACCAGGTGCATCAGGTGCGGAGAGTGTATGAAGGTCTGCCCAACCAGCGGGCT
>DTYK01000222.1 GCA_012961925.1 Candidatus Latescibacterota bacterium | reverse complement strand
CGCTCTCACAACCCTCAATTATAACACAAAAAGGTTTAATAGTCAAGGTTTTTTTGGAAAAATTTCGGTTCTTTAAGAATTCTATCACCTGACTCAAGTCTCATTTTATCGGCAACTTCAAGGGATTGACACTTAAACCCTTTTTTATTCAAGATATGCGAAATCTAAACGGTGTTGTCTGAAATTATGGATAGCTGAGAAATTTCTCGAAACGGGGCAGAGGATCCGTTGGTTTGTGATTTTGATAGGTGTTTTTACTTGTGAAGATTGATAAATTTTACTATATTTTAAATCATTCTTATGACAAAACGGAGGTGGCAGTGTGACCGATGAGTTTGCCAAGCTGAGGAAAGAGCTTGCAAGGATCGGGAGGGCAAGCTCTAACCTCTTGAAGTTGATGACACAATTTGAGAGGTTGGCCTCGAATCCCCTGGACAATGCCTATAAGATGGACGATGTGCTGGATAAGCTTGGGGAACTGATTAAGAACTACAGTGCCGAGGGCATTGTTTCAGAGCTTCAAGGCTGGGTTGACGGTTCAAAGGCTCGAATTTCGAGGCTAAAAGAGCAGTTCCGGCACGAGTTTGGACGGAAGCTTCAGGCCCTTTTAGACACAAAGGGCTTCAAACTGGAGAACCGCTATCCGAACCTCAGGGTGGGGCTTTATACCATAAATATCGATTTTCTGAAGGGGACTGCTACCATTCTCTTCGGACATGAGGCGTTAAAGGGCAAGATCTCTCTGTCACCGGGGGATATTGCAGAGGCCCTGGAGAGGATAGAAAAAGGATTGAATCGTTCCTTTGAGCCCCAGAGGTTCGTTGATCTTGTATTCGAGGCCTACAGGAGGGTATGCAGGATCAGAGATCTACCCCTGGGTGAGAGGGTCCCGATCATGGAGGTCTTGCAACAGTTTGTCCTGCTCTCCCAGCCACAGGCATTCAAAGTAAATCCCGCGAAAGAGCACTTCAGGGGTTATGGTCGGGTGAATTTCGGATATGACCTCTACAGGCTGAGGAAGTCCGGGGTCAAGACCAGTGGGGATCGGGTTCTCGGCCTGGTGACGGCCACCTTCGATGCGACGAAAAAGAGGGAGAATTTCCTCTGGGTGCCGGACGATGAACGGGGCAACGGTACCACCTATTCACTGTTATATTTCAGGGAGACCTGAATGACCGCACTGAAGCCTTTGCTTGCGAAGAAGATCATCTATACCCTGGGGACCAGTGGGACGCCGCCGGAATTTGGCGTTCAGTATTTTACGGCAGGGCTTGACAGATATCTCAAGACCATGGAAGAAGAGTATCTGGATGGCATTGTAAAGGCCGGGCTTTCCTCCTTTAAACTGGTTGTGGGAAGTTATGGAGGGGGTAAGACGCATTTTCTCTATATAATCAGAGATCTGGCATGGAAACACGGCTATGTCACGAGCTACATCCCGCTTAATCCTGCTGAATGTCCCTTTGACAGGCTGGAACTGGTATACAAACAGATGGTGACGAATCTTGCTTATCCTGTGGGTGCAGAAGAGCTGGTCAGGGGCACAGAGTGTGGAATCGAAGCCCTGATGCGTGTCTGGTTCAGCGAGGTGAAGGCGGAGTTAAGCGGTCAAAGGAAGCCCGAGGATCTGGAGGCCGCGCTCAAAGGGTATGTGGAGACCGTCAAGGGGATAGAGAGCACCAGCTTCCTAAATGCGGTGAAAGGCGCCTTTGTTGCGCTGGCCGACGAGGATGAAAGGCGCTTCTCGCTGCTTGTCCAGTGGCTGAAAGGAGAAGGATTTGAGGCCAGGACATATGCACCATATGGTATTCTGGAGCGGATAGATAAGACCACCGCCTTCAGGATGATGAGGTCGCTGATCCAGTGGATACGCGCCATCAACTATTCAGGCCTGATTTTGCTTTTCGACGAGGCGGAGAGGGCGTCTTCACTTGCCAGTTCTCGTGAAAGACGTCAGGCCCTGGATAACCTCCGTCAGATAGTGGATGAATGCAGCAATGTCCGCCTGCCCAGTGCCATGTTCTTTTATGCTATACCTGATGACCGCCAGTTGCTGGACGGGAAAGAGGACGTATATGAGGCCCTGAGGCAGAGGTTGAAAGGTGTCTTCTCGGCCATAAATCCTTCTGGTGTGAAGATAAATCTTGAAGAGCTTGGTATACAGCCCCTGTCATTTCTTGCCGAGGTTGGGGAGAAGCTGTCCCGTATATATGAAATAGCATATGGGATGGAATTCCCCGCGGAAGTGGTTAAGGTAACCGTTCAGAACTTAGCTGAATCTGCTTATGAGGAGAGGTATGCGGATATCAGTTACAGACGTCTGTTCGTCAAAGGTCTTATCGAGATCCTGCACCAGTTGCGTCAGAACCCCGATAGACCCATTCACAAGGAGCTGACTACCCATATCATAAGGTCTGGACTGGAGTCCTTGGAGTCACAGGAGATAGAGGGTATAGATGAACGTGAGTTCTGACCTTATTGGAAAACGCGTAAGCCATCCCGTCTTCGGAGAGGGAGTAGTTGAGGGCGTGCGATGGAGCAACTCCTATTTACAGGTGAGGTTCAGCAGGAGGGTAACTATCTGGCTCCCGTCCAGTCATGTGGAGTTCCGAAGAAAGGAGGATAGGCCTGTTCCCAAACGGGTAAGACTGCCGGAACCAAAACGTCTGGTGGGCGATCGTATAAAGGCCAGAAGGATGATCGAGGCCTTTCGACATGGTATTGTACCTCATAGGGACATTGAGGACTTCACCTTTGGTAGAGACGAGGAGTTGGGGGAGGTGGAGCGTTGTTTTGAGGAGCTCGAAGGCCGTGGCGGAAGCGCTCTAATTGTAGAAGGGGCATATGGAGCAGGCAAGACCCACTTCCTGGATTACATCTATGAGCTGGCCACCAAGAGGGGGTACCTGGTGGCCAAGGCGGAATTGGATGGGTGGGAGGTTACCCCTGCCAAACCCTGGAGGGTATACAGGGAGCTGACCAAGTCGATGAGGTTCGAAGGAGGTGGGTTCCGGGAGCTCCTTACCGAAGCCTCCAGGTTGGAGCCGCTTGATCCACCTCATACGTTCCTTACGCCTGCCCTCCGGAAGATAAGAAAGGGGAAGGCGGATCCTCTGCTCTGGGAATGGATTGCAGGAGAGAGAAATCCAAGGTTCTATTTGAACGAATACGGTTCTTACTGGAGGCTTCCGGTACTGTTAACCCATTCGACGGCGTCGGATATCTACTCTTATATCCTGAGCGGCATCGGATACCTGGCCAGAAGGATCGGGTTAAAAGGGTTCGTCGTTTTATTAGATGAAGCGGAGACGGTCTTCTGGCTCTGGCGGGATCAGGAAAAGGGGCTTGGCTTCCTAAAAGGGCTCATCTATCTTACCCTTAATTACCCCAGACTGACCGAAAAGGGTGGGGGCAGGGACCTTGGACTCTATCATTCAGGGGTACGGACAACTCCCTATCTGTATAAGATTCCATCATATGTCTTCCTGATGGCTGCTTTTACCCCCGTCTGGTCCTTTGCTTACCGACAGATCAAAGATCTGGCCGCAAACCGGGTTATCCCCCTATCAGGGCTCACCCTTGAGAACTACTATCAGATGTTTGAGAGTCTGATCGTTCTCTATCAGTCAGCCTATCCGGAAGCCAGACTGAATCATGGCCTGGACTACGTGTTTCAACTTCTGATCAACCGGGAGGATGAAGGCGTGAGGTTTTTCCTGAAGGCCTCGGTCGAAGCACTGGACCTTATCAGGCATCATCCCCAAGAGAACCTCTTGAACATGTTGCGGTATGGATAGAGTCGATCATCGAATAAAGGGCAAACTCCTCCGGACCTGGTTCCCTTTTTTTAGTAGATTTGGAAAGCTTCGGGAGGTCCAGCGCCAGTGTATCCCGTTGGTGCTGAACCGGGCCAATCTGGTTGTCTGTTCACCAACAGCCACGGGGAAGACCGAGGCGATCCTGGCTCCTCTTATAGAGCGGCTTCTGACGGAGGACTGGAGTGGGCTGGGCATTCTATGGGTCTCTCCTACCAGGGCATTGGTAAACGATCTCTACGCCCGGTTCACCCATCCCTTAGGCCAGCTTAAGGTCAGTTTCGCTCGCAAGACAGGGGACAGACCTGAATTTAATCCGGATCACCCCCCTTCGGTTTTGATAACCACGCCTGAATCCTTCGATTCACTTCTCTCGCGACATCCATCCACCTTTGAAGGCTTGAAGGCAGTGGTTCTCGATGACGTCCACCTCCTTGATGGGACATATCGCGGCGACCAGATCAGGATACTGCTGGAGAGACTTAAACTTATCAACCCATCCTTCACCAAATACTATGCCCTCTCCGCAACAATCGGCGACCCTTATGGACTTGGCACGAGGTATCTACCTGATTTTGAAGTGGTTAACATCCAGAAGCCGCGGCAGATAGATTTCTACTTACTCTCCGCTGATGATAACCCCTTGAGTCAGTTGCTGTTGGAGTTCAGGAAAAGGGGGTTAAGGAAGATCCTCGTCTTCACCAACAGCCGTCATGAAGCTGAGCAGATGGCTGTGGTATTCGAGAAGCCGCCTTTTATGCACCGGACTTTTGTCCATCACGGCAGCATGAGCAAACGCGAACGGGAGGCGATAGAGCATTTTATGAACAGTTCGCCTGTGGGGGTATGTATTGCTACAACCACCCTCGAACTGGGGATCGATATAAGCGACATAGATGCTGTGGTTCTATTTGGGCCTCCCCATGATGTTAGGTCTTTTCTTCAGAGGATAGGGAGGGGGAACCGCAGGCGTGAGGATTATGCCCTGGCATACGGTGTATTCAGCGACGCATGGGAGAAACTGCTCTTTGAGGTCCTGTTTAAGGATGCCCGGGACGGGAGACTGGACGAGGAGACGTACTTCCCCCATCTTTCAGTGGCGGTACAGCAAATATTCTCCTATCTGTATCAGAGGAGAAGAGTGGGAGCTACTGTCCCGTCGCTGGGACGTGTTCTGAAACCAATTATGCCGGAACGATATATCTTACCCCTCATCGATCACCTGTCGGAAAGGGGATATGTAAAGGCCGTGGGTGAAGGGGTGTTTGCCCCATCCGATAAACTGCTCAATCGAGCCGAACGTGGTTGGATCCATTCTAATATTGATAGAAAGCCAGTAGAATACACAGTAATGAACGCTGAAAATTGGCAACAGATAGGTTCCATACAGCTTGCTTCTCCCCAATTCCAGTTGGGAGGTAGATTCTGGAGGGTGATAAAGGTTGAGAAAGACAGGGCCTGGGTGAAACCGATAAAAAGCGGTTTCAAGGGTTCGGGCAGGATCTTCAGGGGCAAGAACTGTTACTGGAACTACCGCCTCGGACTGAGGTTAAAACAGAGGTTGTTTCCTGAGCTCGGCGAGCTGGAATACCCTTACAGGGAACATGGAGGAGAGATCACATTGTTCCATTTTTGTGGCCCGGTATACGGGTTCATCTGGCAGGAGGCCTTGAGGGAGAAGGGTATAAGGGCGGAGGACGTGGAAGGTAAGCTTTTTGTCGCACAAGACTTGAATGAACCGGCTGAGATGATACCAGAAAAGGAACTTCTCATCCGGGCCATCAAGGAGAACGCGAAGTGCTTCAAGCGCTTCCTGAGCCTGGGATCTTACCTTGGCCTTTTACCCTCGGATCTTCAGGATGAGGCGGTGGTCGAAGCATTCGGGTTGGAAGAGTTCATCATCCATTTGGAAAAGATGGTCTTTGAAGAGATAACTGGCACGGCTTATGCGGTGGCGATGGAGAGATTGGGGAAGTAGGAGAGACGTCAAACGGTCTTGAGCAGAGGAGGTTTCTGATGCTGGTGGTTGGTGAGAGGATCAATACGAGTCGTGCGGCTGTTAGGGAGGCCGTCCGGAACAAGGATGCTGCTTTTATTCAAGAAGAGGCGAAGGCTCAAGCAGAGGCAGGGGCAGGGATGATTGATGTCAACTGCGGCACATTCATGAGGGAGGAGCCTGATTACATTGGATGGCTGGTTGAAACGGTTCAGAAGGCTGTTGATCTCCCGCTGTGCATCGACAGCCCGAGCCCTGAGGCGATAAGGCTGGCACTTGAGATCCACAGGAACGGGAGGCCCCTCATCAACTCCATCACTGACCAGTTGGAGAGGTTTGAAAAATTATTCCCTCTTGTTTTAGAGCATGAAGCCCTGGTAGTTGCCCTCTGTATCAACGATGAAGGGATGCCTGAGACGGTTGAGGACTGTTTTCGCATCGCCGCCAACCTGGTTGAGAGGTTGACCTCATCGGGGGTTCCGATCGGAGACATATATGTTGACCCTGTAGTGCGTCCCATCTCAACAGACCAGAGCTTCGGGAAGGTTGTCCTGGAGACAATCAGGAGGATCAGTTCTGAGTTTGAAGGCGTGCACACGATCTGTGGCCTGAGCAACATATCCTTTGGGCTGCCGCAGCGGAAGCTGGTCAATCAGAACTTTCTCACCATGTGTATGTATGCAGGGCTGGATGCGGTGATACTTGATCCACTCGATAGGCGGATGATGTCAAACCTGGTTGCCTCTGAGACGCTTTTAGGCAGAGACGAGTTCTGCCTTAACTACATCAAGGCCCACAAGGAAGGACGTTTGACCATGTGAATCAAACGTTTGTAGTGAGGGCTTTAGCCCTTCTGATGCGCTGAAGTGCACACTACGAACCTATCGGAAGGATGGCCTGATGATTTCGTTGTGGGAAATGCTTCGGAAGCTAATCCATCTCTCTTCACTGGCGATTCCGGTCGGATACTTCTTTTTCTCCAGGGGGGTTGTCTTAAACATCATTGCCCCCATTGCCGCTGGCTCTTTAGCGATAGATATAGTGCGCCTCAGCCATGGGAAGGTTTCGAAGCCGTTTCTGAGGGTGTTTGGTCCATTGTTGAAACAAGATGAGTCTATCAAACTGACGGGCGCCACAAACCTGCTGATCGCTTCGGTCATCTGCGTCCTCTTCTTTGACAAGATGATTGCCATTGCGGCGCTCTGGTTTCTTATCCTTGGTGATCCGGCCGCCTCTTTTGTTGGCAGGCGGATCGGGAAGATCAGGATACTTCACAAGACCCTGGAGGGTTCGTCTGCCTGTCTGATCACCTGTTTGATCATCGCCTTAATCATTCCGGATATAAGATTCCAGGCAGCACTTGCTGGCGCGGTGACAGCAACTGTTGTTGAGCTTCTCTCCCTCCAGATCGATGACAATCTGCTCATTCCTGTGCTCTCAGGCCTGGTTATGCAGCTTGTGGTGATGGTTATGGGTTGATGCTATATCTGGAAAAAGTGAGCACTGAAAAACACCGAATCCAGGTTAATGTTATTCCGCCTCCCAAAGAAAAAGGAGACCTGGCAAAGATGGACGTCATCAGGTACACAGAGGATATCCGTGAGGAGTGGGAAGAGTTCGTCGAGAATTCCAACAACGGTACGATCTTTCACCTGCAGAGGTTTCTTGACTACCATCCTATGGGTAGATTCATGAGTCATCACCTTGTCTTCAGGAAAAAAGGTAAGCTGGTTGCCGTGTGGCCGGCTGTTGAGAAGCTTGGAGGCAGCGGAAGGCAGCTCATATCACATGCCGGGGCTTCATACGGGGGGTTTGTCGTCAGAGAGGATCTGAGTATAAGGGATGCTGTCTTGCTGGTGGAATCTCTGGTCCAATATGCAAGCAAGGAAGGGTTCGGCAGCATAGTCCTGACTCAGCCTCCGCTCATCTATTACCGGCTTCCGAACAACTACTTGGATTTTGCCCTTATCAAATGCGGGTTCGAATATCTCAAACGAGAACTGACCAGCGTGATAAGCCTCAACTACCGGGAGGGGGATATACTCTCCACCTTTAAGAATGAGGCGAGGACGGCCCTCAGGAAGGCGCAGAGATCGGGGGTAGAGGTGGCAAAGTCCGATGACCTCAAGGGTTTTTATGAAATCCTGACACAGAACCTGAAGATGCGACACAATGTGAACCCAACCCACTCCCTGGATGAACTCTTCAGGCTCAAGGAGCTCCTTCCCAAAAGGATCAAGCAGTTTTCTGCCTATCTGGGAGATAAGCAGATCGCTGGGATGATGCTTTTTATCTGCAATCCTAAGGTAGTCTTAGCGTTCTACATCAGCCATAAGGAGGAGTATCAGAGATACCGGGCCGTCAACTTCCTTTTCTATGAGGTGATCCGATGGGCGGTAGAACAGGGGTTCGAGTTTCTTGATCTGGGTACATTCACCCTCAATATGGTCCCGAACTGGGGGCTGGGGAGGTTCAAAGAGAACTTCGGCGCCAGAGGCTATTTCAGGGACACTTTTGAGAAACGGCTATGAGGATCCTGCACATAGCCCCATTTAACATAGCAGGGGTTCCGATAGAATTTGTCAGGGCCGAACGCACCCTGGGACACTATAGCCGGCTTGTTACGCTTGGAAGGGACAGGCGGGGCTATGAGGAGGATATCTGTCTGGAGCTTCCTATGATAGATGACCCGATCCTCCGCTTGGTGAAACATGTCGCATCCAGCAAACGGGTGCTCAGAAAATCCAACCTCAGGGAGCATCCCGATCAGATTCCCAGGGTGTGGAAACCCAGAGGTATGCTGGAGTGTCTGCTTGTCAGGCTGAGGGACAGGATCTGGGAGAGCAGGATAATGCCCTCTATCAGGAAGTACGGCCTGCTCGATTTTGACATCTATCAACTGGACGGGGGACTTGGGTTTTTACGAAGTGGCAAGATAATCAAGGAACTGAAGAGTAGGGGTAAAAAGGTTGTCTGCTGCTACCTGGGAAGCGATCTAAGGCTGAGGGGCGTTATCCCTCAGATCGACAGCATAAGCGACCTCAATCTGACCACGGAGTTTGACCTCCGTGAGCTTCACCCGGACATCCATCACATATTCTTTCCCTTTAACCCTTACAGATTCCAAGTGATGGAAAGGAGGAATAAGGTCCTTCGCATCTGCCACTCCCCTACCGACCGAAAGGCTAAGGGATCGGAGAGGATAATAGCAACTGTTAGAGAGCTTGCAAAGAGGTATCCGGTGAGACTCGTTCTTATCGAGAATCTGCCCTATGACGTGGCCATTAAGTTGAAGGCGGGCTGCGACATAATGATCGACCAATTGGGGGAGCTTGGATACGGGATCAGCAGCCTTGAGGCGCTGGCAATGGGTATCCCAACCCTCACGGCGCTTACTCCGGAGTATGAAGCCTGTATTCCTGACCATCCCTTCATCAAGGTGGATGAGGAAACCCTGAAGGAGAGGCTAATCGAGCTGATAGAGGATGGCCAGATGCGCCATCGTAAAGGACTTGAGGGACGGAGATGGGTTGAGCGCTACCATGACTCAAGGACGGTGGTTTCCGGTATACTGGCAAAATACAGAGAGTTCGGATGGATAGATGAGTATGGCAATTTCATCTGTTGAGAGGAGGCCTGGTTTTTGAACATGTTCGCCAGTCTAAGGAGGCTTCTCAAGCATTCTCTGATCTATGGCCTGGGATACGGACTATCTCGATTCGTTGGATTTCTCCTCCTTCCACTCTATACGAACTACCTTCTTCCCCAAGATTATGGGATTGCCGCATTGCTCCTCACCTTTCTTGCCATCTCAAATGTCCTTTTCTCGTATGGACTTAACACCGCCTTCCTGAGATTTTATGTCCTGGCCGATGATCCTGAGGAGAAGAGGAGCGTCTTCAGCACGACCTATTGCTCTATATTTGTCAGCACGCTTCTCTTCTCGTTTCTGATCCTTTTCTCCGCCGGGTCGGTCTCACGGCTTATCTTCAGGCTGGAGGGATATGGGGATCTGGTGAAGTTGGCCAGTGGTATACTGTTCTTCGACACCCTTGCCCTTTTCCCACTCCTCATATTGCGGGCCAAGGAGAGATCCACCAGGTTTATAGTTATGAACCTGGTGAACACCACATCCAATCTGGCCCTGAACATCTTCTTCATCGCCCATTTAGGATGGGGCGTTGAGGGCATTTTTATCAGCAACCTCATCTCATCCTCGTTGCTTTTTCTCTTATTAACTCCTCTTATTGCCGCCAACATAAAGGCTACGTTCTCAAAGGGGGTCTACAGAGAACTTTTGAAATTCGGCCTGCCGTACATCCCATCCACTTTGGCGGTGATCCTTATGGATCTGGTAGACAGGTTTCTGCTGGACCGGTTGACAGATGCTGCGACTGTTGGGCTGTATAGCGCAGGTTATAAGCTCGGGATGTTCATGGCACTGGTTGTCTCTGGTTTCAGGTTTGCCTGGCACCCTTTTTTCCTCTCAACATCGAAACAAGAAGGTGTCCAACCCATATTTGCCAGGGTTCTCACCTATTTCCTCCTGGTAACGGGTTTCCTTTTTCTGCTCATTTCATTCTTTATCGATGATGTTGTGAGGCTGAGCGTCTTCGGGTTCACCATTCTCGGGCGGAGTTACTGGGAGGGTACCAGAGTGGTGCCGCCGGTTCTTCTCTCCTATATTATGTACGGCGTTTATGTGAATTTCCTGGTGGGTGTCTATCTGGAGAAGAAGACCCATTACTTGCCGTTCATAACCGGTGCCGGGGCAGCCGTGAACATCGCCGGAAACCTTGTGTTGATCCCGATCTTAGGTATGATGGGGGCTGCTTATTCCACTCTCATCGCCTACTCCCTGATGGCCGTCCTTTTATATCTCTTCGCAAAGAGGATTTACCCTGTCAGGTATGAGTATTTACGGATATTGAAGGTCGCCGTGGCATGTGCCATACTCTTCTCTCTGAGTCGGATAGGCTTTTCAGGCTCACAACCCTCTCTGCTCAGTATCCATACCCTTTACAGGCTACTTTTATTGATCGCATATCCTTTTGTCCTCTACATCCTTCGTTTTTACGAAACCTCGGAAATCAACAAGGTGAAGACCATCATGTCGTTGAAATCGTTGTAACTGTTGTAACTTCCTTTTCTTTGCTTGCCTAAAGAAAAGGAAGCGAAAAGAAAGGGCAGTTGCCCGGAGATAAGAGCCTGATCTGGAGGTTGGACTTGAGGGGAGAATACCGTCTGTTCTATGAAGAGCTGGGCCGGAAGTATCCTGAAGAGTCGATTGTTTATGGTTCCCTGAGGGGAACTCTGCGGAGGAGGTTTGTAATCGAAAAGTTGAATGCCATGAAGGGATTTTTATTGGACGCCGGTTGCAATGTCGGGACTTATTGCGTTGAGTACCACCGTGGTAAGGTAATCGGGGTGGACATAGCTCACAGCGTCCTCAAAAAGGCCAAAGAGAGGGTTCCGCACGGACTGTTCCTTGTCGGCGATCTTGAGAACCTCAATTTTATCAAGGATAAAAGGATAGACAATATCCTCTGTACGGAGGTTTTGGAACACCTTCTCTCTCCAGAGAGCGCAGTTCGTGAATTTTATCGGATTCTTGCCGACACGGGCCGTCTGCTACTGACAACTCCGAATTATAAAAGGAGGCCGACGAAGTGTGTTAAACTCGGTCTATTGAAGAGTTACGGTATACAGGGACCGGGCGATGAGGAATATTTGCATACGGCCTTTAAGCCCTCTGAGCTTGTAGGGATGGTTAAGGCTGCGGGGTTTGAGGTTGAAGAATTCGGTACGCTGGAGAAACCTGTAAAGTACTGTGCCAAGTTTCCCCTGGTGGTCTTTCTCATTGTTAAACTTGTTAACAGGCTCATGATCAGGAGCGAAAGGCTGGATCTGGTTAACGAGAAGCTCTTCAATCGTCTGAGCATGGTGGTATACAGAACGCTTGCGTTTCTGGGCCTCATTCGGTTCCTTGACAGGTTTGTGAAGGAGGGGGTGAGGTCCTACGTAGTGGCGCGGAAGGTCAAGTCTCGCCCGTTCTAATGTTCGCAAGACTTCGGGGTAAAGTCCTACGCAGTGGCATGAAGGGTGTGAGAATAAACCTTGTGGCTGGGCAATTGATGAGCGGTTAATCGGTAAATATCTTAATGCTGTGCAGGGTGGGCGGAGGGAAACGAAGCCCACCTCTGAAAAGTGTGCGAATCGGGACTACGTTGAGATGAAAAAGGTTCTCGTCATAGCCTACTATTTTCCGCCTATGGGAATGGGAGGTGTCCAGAGGGTTCTGAAGTTCGTCAAATATCTCCCTGACTTCGGCTGGAAACCCACAGTGCTGACGGTCAAACTTGCCAGCTATTTTGCCTTTGACCACTCCCTGATGGAGGATATCCCTGCTGAGGCCGAGGTTTTCAGGACTGAGTCCCTTGATCCGCTCAGGATCCTTGGGGTATTGGGGCTGAAAGGTAAGGCGCTTGATCCTCCGGAATCGTTGAGATCTTCGCTGAGCCTTTTAAGCCGGACCATCTTCGTTCCGGACAATAAGATCGGATGGCTACCTTTTGCACTCGCCAGGGCAAGGGAAATTCTCTCGGGTGACGATTTCGATCTTGTTTTTGCCACCGCCCCCCCTTTCACCTGCCATCTTGTGGGCCTGCTGGTGAGCCAGTTATGGCAAAGGCCGCTGGTAGTCGATTTTCGTGATGCCTGGGTGCAGTTTCAGTTTGCAAGATACCCCACGCCCGTTCATCTGTGGCTTAACCAGGTGATGGAGGAACGGGCTGTGCGGACAGCGGACAGGGTCATTGCCACCAACGAATATATGTGCAGGAATCTGAGGGGAAGGTACCGTGGTGTGGATCCAGCAAAATTCACCGTAATCACCCATGGATTCGACCCTGATGACTTCAAAGAAAGCTCAAAGCTCCCTTCTGGGCTTGGACTCACCAGACAGGCAGAGCGGCCTTCAGTTCCTGCTGAGTTTGTGATAACCTACACCGGCTCATTCTGGGAGAACCTGACCCCCAAATATCTTCTTCGGGCCCTCAGGTCTTTACTGGATGAGAAGCGTGAACTGGTAGGCAGGATAAAGGCCGTATTTGTAGGGCTGTTCAGAGATGATAACAGGAAGCTTGTAAAGGACCTGCGGTTAGAGGATGTGGTCGAGGTCACCGGCTATGTATCACATTCGCAGAGCATTGGATATCTGCTTCGATCGGATCTTCTCTGGATGATGACGGGAAGGGGCAAGGGGGCAGAGGCCGTCACCCAGGGGAAGATATTTGAGTACATCGGTTCAGGCAGGCCGATATTGGCCTGTGTGCCGGAGGGTGCGGCGGCGGAGATCGTCAGATCCCTTGGCAACTCCACCGTGGTTGCCCCCGACGATGTTGAAGGCATAAAGAAGGCGCTTCTCCGGTATTATGAGGCCTACGAGCAGGGGAAAATCGTCAGGACAGATCCACGTATAATCGAGAGATATGATCGGAGGAGATTGACCGGAAGGCTTGCAGGTATATTCGACGAGATCTTGGCCTGTAGGAGCTAAGCCTTCGCTTGAACCGTCTTCGGCTCACTCCTCGGAGTTAGCCCCTTAGGGTTTCATCCCGGGTTGTAAGTGCCACAGAGTCCGCGGGATGAAATGCGATATTATAGCCCAAAGTTGAGATTGAGGGAGGGGTGAGTCTTGGTGTGAGAAGCGGCTAAAGTGCAGAAGATGCTGTCTAATCAAAAGAAATTCTGCGGGGGCATGAAAGGGTTCTACATCACGCTTGCCGTTCTGATCGCCGGATCCGGGTGTGTGAATAAAGGTCTGAAGAGGATTGAGCCTGTTTCTTCACGCCCAGGTGGTAGGCCTGTCCTTCAGTTTCTGTTCTCCTTTGGGTCTGGGGGAAGCGCTCCCGGTGAGTTTCTCAGGCCCGGCGGCATCTCCATTGATCATCGAGGCAATGTCTATATAGCTGATACGGGCAACGATCGCATCCAGAAGTTCGATCGTAACGGACGATTTCTGGGTCAAGTCGGGGGTTTTGGATGGGGGTCAGCTCAGCTCAGTGGCCCAGCGGACGTCTGCGCTCGTACCAGTCTACAGGTCTACGTGGCCGACTCCGGGAACCGTAGGGTGCAGATCTTCGACGACCGGCTAACCCCCCTGTCAGAAGTAACCGGTAATCTGGGATATCCTGTAGGCATTGTTGCCTCTGACTACGGTGATCTTTACGTTTCCGATACGGAAAATGACCGCATAGTGAAGATCGATTCCTTCGGCAGGAAGGAGCGTATCTTCGGGGACTTCAGCTCCGGACCGGGTGAACTGTTGGCCCCAAGAGGCCTTACGGTCGGTCCGGATGGGAACATATATGTATGCGATAGTGGAAAGGACAGGATCGCCATCTTCGACTCTTTCGGTGGCTACCTTGGGTCTATTGGTGAAGGCCTGCTTCTTGGGCCGGAGGGTATCGATATCGGCCCAACGGGTGAGATATTCGTTGCCGACACAGGCCATCACAGGCTGGTCATCTTTGACAGGAAAGGCAACCCTCTCGGAGGGTTCGGCAATCAAGGTGAAGGCCCGGGTTCCTTTGAAGAGCCAAGGGATATTGCAGTGGACAGGGACGGTTTCGTCTGGGTCCTGGACAGCGGTAATAACAGGGTACAGAAGTTCAGGATCTCATGGATGAAGACAAAATATTAACGGAAGTCTTCGACCTCAAGCCGATGATGCAGTGTATTATGAAGATGTTAAAGAATTGCTCCTTTTTTGACACTGGAAAAGACCGGGTGGCAAAGGTTATCTGTTCTATTTCGAGAAGGGGACTTCTCTTCTCCATTACCATCGCTCTGCTTCTACCGGTTAGCGGGGCATCAGAAGAGGCGGAGGGCGGTCTACCGGTGGTCGAACTTCAGCTAAAAGGAAAGGGCATCAGGGGGCCTTATTTCCTCGGTGACCAGATCATTATAAAAGGAAGCGAGCGGGTGTGGGTTGATGGAGCGGCTAAGAGAGAGGGCAGGGACTACAAAATCGATTATTCAGAGAACTGGATCACACTTGTCCGGCCTGTACCCCGAGGGTCGATCATAAGGGTGAGGTTCCTAAGGGTCCCATTTCACATAAGGAGGGTATATCAACATCGTCTGATGTTGCCTCCGGAGGCTATCCGGATGGAGTCAGAGGAGACAGCCGTTCTGGTTAAGGGTGATGCCGGAGGATGGTCTTCTGCGACGAGGCCCCGGTGGTCGGCTGAGAGTGCTTCTGACCTCCACGTCAGCGGCAGCAAGAGCTTTGGGATAACCCTCGGGTCCAACCGAGATCTCTCTCTGGAGCAAACTCTACGTATCGCTATCTCGGGAAGGGTAGGCGACGACATGGAGATACTGGCACTTCTCACCGATCAGAACAGTCCAATACAGCCGGAGGGGAACACACAAACCCTCCAGGACCTGGAGAAGGTGCTGGTGGAGGTGAAGAAGGGCAACTTCAAGGTCACCCTCGGTGACTATGATCTCTCCTTGGAGAGGAGTGAACTTGGACACTACAAGCGCAAGCTACAGGGTATCCGGAGCACCATATCCCTCCCTGGACTCAGGTTGATGGCTGCCGGAGCCGTATCGGGAGGGGAGTTCCACACCAACCGGTTTATGGGGGTTGAAGGAAATCAGGGGCCTTATCAACTGAGGGCAAGAGACGGCAATACCGAGATAGTGGTGCTGGCTGGCAGCGAAAAGGTCTGGCTCGACGGGGAGCTCATGAGACGAGGTGAGAACAACGATTACATCATCGAATACTCAACGGGGGAGATCACTTTTACACAGCGGAGGTTGATCACTTCAGAGTCGAGGATCACTGTGGATTTTGAATATTCCACCAGAAGGTATAAGAGGAATCTCGGGTGCATCAGGGGAGAGGCCGAGTTCTGGGACGGCAAGACAAAGATCGGGGGGACGCTGATCAGGGAGGCTGACGATAAAGGGGCCCCCATCCAACTTAACCTTTCCACAAAGGAGAAGGAGTTGTTAGAATTGGTCGGCGATGACGCCATGTCCGCATGGATCTCAAACGTTGATAGTTCCAGCACTGGTAGAGGTTATTACACCGTAGCCTATGACACGCTTGATGATGGGCAGCCTTACAGGTATTATAGATTTGATCCCGATGGTCAGGGTGCCTATAACATCTCTTTCTCCTGGGTGGGGGACCGTAAAGGGGACTATAATTACATAGGAGGGGGCATTTATGAATATGCTGGTAAGGGCAAGGGGAGCTATATGCCCCGCACCTATCTGCCGTTACCCAGATCTCACCAGTTGGGGGTGCTCGACTTCTCCCTTAGTCCGGTCGGGGTACTGAAGTTCGGAGGTGAGGTCGGCATCAGCGGCCTTGATCTGAACACTTTTTCCAGGAAAGATGATGGAGATAACGTTGGGAGCGCCTATAAATTTCGGGCGACCCTTCAACCTTTTGGTCTCTCTGCTTTTGGCAACAAGCTCGGAGACCTGCGGATGTCCCTTAGGTATCGGTTCATAGGGGGTAATTTTTACCCCATGGGGAGGATCTCCGAGGTGGATAGGTCGTATAAGTGGGGGATAGGGAGAGATATAGGTACCGAGCCTGATCCACGCTCGTCTGAAGGGCAGGTTGAGGTGAACCTCGGAGGGGAAAAGGAGTTGGAACTCTCGGGCATCTATCGTCCCACGTCTGGAGCCGCTCTGACATTTGAATACGGTCAGATCAGGACGCGGTCCGGGTTCAGCTCAACCCGCCATAAGATGGAGGCCGTCGTCAACGAGAGGGGTACTTCTGAGGCCCGATATTCGCTGGAGGTGATCAGGCCTGCCGGGAGAGACCCCCTCATAAGGCAACGGGGATGGACACAGTCCGTCTTTTGGGGTTTCAAGCCTGAGTTTGGCTATCAGGCTGAGGAGGTCCCGGGAGGAGGTTTTCGGGAGATCGAGGCCGGGCTCTCTTCAGATAGGTGGAATCCGTTGACGTGGTCGTGCAACTGGAAAAGGAGGAAGGATTATTTACCAGGGGAGCGTTCCATTGCCCTGACCCAGAGATATCAGGTGGAACTGACCCGCTGGAGAGCCCTGTCGTTTGGAATCGGGTATACACATCGGACCCGTGATTTCCTCAGGGATACCCAGCAAGATCAGAGTAACAGTCTGGCCAACCTGAAGTTGGAT
The DNA here is from genome assembly GCA_012961925.1 of Candidatus Latescibacterota bacterium. Classification (GTDB taxonomy): domain Bacteria; phylum Latescibacterota; class MVCY01; order MVCY01; family DTYK01; genus DTYK01. The sequence continues at coordinate 3,460 of DTYK01000222.1, read as the reverse complement.
TTTTCTCCGCTCAAGGGGGCCCTATCCACACAAGTCCACTATGAGGCGACCAGGACCAGGGTGGCCAGGAAGCTTCGGAATTACCTGTATGTAGGGAAGGGTCGAGGTGTGTATATATGGGAGGATCTGGATAAGGACGGCAAGAGATCCGAGGATGAATTCATTCCGGATCCGGATGGGGACTATATCCTTTATATTGAACGGGTGGGCGAGTTCCAGCCGGTGACCCGCCTGACCGGCGACGCCCGTCTCAAGCTCGAGCCCGGCAAACTGTTCGGAAAAGGTGGAGCGGAGGGATCGCTGTTGGAGAGGTTTTTGGGTGGTTTATCCTCCGATAGCTTCCTCAGATGGGAGGAGAGCGGTCGGGAGGGGGGACTTTTAGGACTGGGGAGATTTCAGGCCGACAGCACGCTGGTACGGAGCAGCTTTGCCTTCTGGCAGGACATCTATCTTTTTGGAAAGGGAAGAAATCTATCTCTGAGGCTCAGGTATAGGTTGCATCGTGATATTAACAACGAGTATTACAACGGCAAGGAGGAGCTTTACTCCCTTGAAAGGTCTCTGAGGCTGAGGATGCGTCCGACGAAGAAGGTATCGATTGAGCTTGAGTATGTGAACGGGGAGAAGTCGAGGGAGAGGGTGAACGGTCTCGATTACAGGATCATATCCCACAAGGTACAGGGAGGGCTTTTTCATCGGCCGACGTCCCATCTGGAGCTCTCCCTGAAGCCGGGCTTTGGTTCGAACAGGGATCTCGAAGATGGGGCAAGGGCGAGCCTTTTCTCACTGGACACAGGCTTATCGTATCGGTTCAGAGGCAGGGGTACGTTGAAGGCACATCTGGACTACAGCAGGGTTGAAAGTGACCGTTCGGTCTTGACCTATCGGATGGCGGAGGGCAGGTGGCCTGGGGACAATTACTCCTGGAATATGGGTTTCGACTATAAGGTCGGCAGGTATGTCAACTCCTCCGTCTATTACAATGGAAGAAAGAGGCCTGGAAGGGAGACGATTCACTCTGCCAGGGCGGAGATGCGGGCGTATTTTTAAGTTCAAATCTGAAAGGATTGATATGTGTCTTGCTATCCCGATAAGGATCGTTGAAAGACATGGTATAGTGGGTATTGGTGAGGTAGGTGGTGTTAGGAGGCAGGTGGACCTCCAACTGTTGGACGACGTCCAGATAGGCGATTATGTGATCGTCCACGCGGGCTTTGCAATACAGAAACTGGACGAAGAAGAGGCTGCTGAGACCCTCTCGCTCTTAAGCGAGCTCATATCAGGGGATTCATAGAGGTAGTCCTGACGTAATGCCTCCCTGGAAGTTGGGCGTCCCTCATGTCTTCTGGCGAAGTCTTCAGCTTAAACCGCCGAGTTTTGCTTCAAAGTGCAAAAGTACAGTTTGTATCCTTCTTTTTCTTTGCACCTCCGAAGATAGAGAAGGAGATCTTGTCTTATGAAGACGGCAAGATGTGAAATCACGGAGCTCATTTTTATCTGGGAAAGGAGGGGGGAAAGTGTCGAGGTACAGGGAGATATCGCTTGACAATGTGAAGACTTACCCCGTTTCGGAGAGGAGAAACAGAGTAAGGGTGGAGGATTTCGCCTCCCCTTTCGAGCCGGGGGAGAACTTCAGGGAGTTTATGGAGGCTTTGCCGAGGATCCTTGTTGCGCAGAAGTTCAGGAGGCTGGTGGAGAAGATCCTTGGGGCTGTGAAGTTGGGCAGGGGGGTTGTGGTGATGGCAGGTGCTCATGTGGTGAAGTGCGGATTGGGCCCGATCCTGGTGGATCTGATGGAGCGAGGTGTTATCAGCCACATAGCGCTTAATGGCGGTGGGAGCATACATGACTTCGAGATAGCCCTCTGGGGTCAGACCTCTGAGGACGTTGCAGAGGGGTTGAAGGATGGTAGCTTCGGTATGGCCCGGGAGACAGGTAGACTCATAAATGAAACGATCTGCAACGCTGTGCAGGATGGGCTGGGCTACGGCGAGGCCTTAGGCAGGCGACTTGAGGAGCTTAAGGCTCCGAACGATCGGGCGAGCCTGCTGACATCCGGATATCGGCTGAACATCCCTGTGACAGTCCATGCTGCCTTAGGTGCTGATATCATACATCAACATCCCTCTGCATCGGGTTCTGCCATAGGCGAGGCCAGCCACCGGGACTTCAGGATATTTGCCAGCTCCGTATCGAAGATAGGGGACGGAGGGGTAGTGCTCAACATCGGCTCTGCCGTCATCCTCCCGGAGGTCTTCCTGAAGGCACTCACCGTCGTGAGGAACCTCGGCTATTCGGTTAAAGATTTCACAAGCGCCAATTTCGACATGGTGGTGCATTACAGGCCGAGGGTGAATGTGTTGGAGAGGCCTACTCAGCTTGGTGGTGAGGGAATTCAGGTGGTTGGGCATCATGAGATTATGATCCCCCTTCTGGCTGCGGCTATCAAGCTCGGCCTGAGCTAAATCGGGGGCGGGTTCAAATTTTTCTTGTGTGCCTTTCGTCAGCGTTCAGGTCTGGCCAGGATGCTCACACCACCCGGGTTAAAAAGCTGAACGTAAATTTTAAGCTCTCGCTTTATGAGACGAGGATTGGAGGTGTTATGTATGTCACTTAAGTTGTTTATCCTTCTTTTCCCCCTCCTCCTCGGTGCCGGTTGTGCCGTTACGGTCCCTGAGAGGCCGGTTATAAGGGAGGAGTTCGACCCGCTATCCCTGGATGATGATGACGTGCTGGCCGAACTGAGGCAGGCCCTGAGAGCCAAAAAAGACACAGCCGTTGTACCCTCGGAAGGGCCAGCCCTACCCGATACTTCCGAAGAGGTTGAGTATGTCCAGGGCTACAGGGTTCAGATATTTGCGTCCACGGATCCCCAGGCCGCAAAACGGATGAAGGAGGAGGCTGGAGGCATCTTCAAGGAAGGTGTCTATGTTGAGTTCGAGGCCCCCTATTATAAAGTGAGGATAGGGGATTGTCTTACCCCTGTTGAGGCCGAGGCGTTGCTCAGGAAGGTGCAGCGGGAGGGCTACAGGGGTTCCTTTGTGGTCAGGACGGCTGTTAAGGTGTCTGGCAAGAGTCAAGTACTGCCCGAACGATGAGGATATGGGTTACGGAGATCTTTGAACCTGGGGAGGTTCGATCTTGTTTTCCGGATCTTATTGAAAAGCCCTTTGGAAGTGGTTGTCCTTCGGGTTGGGGAGGTTCCGGAGACGGGTCTTTGTTGTTTCATCGCCAGAATTACAGGCTCAACGGTTTGAGTCGGAGTTCATCCTTCAGGTTTTTCATCCCGTCAACTCTGAAGCCCATTCTGTTGACCGAAAAATTCCTTAAAGTTGATCCCTCAAGGTCTCATCCCGTCAATACTTTCTATAACTCTTCTGGAAGTGCGTGTATACCAGTTTGCCTCGTTTCTGTCTGCCTCTGGAGTTAAGATAGATACATTTATCTGCCCCTCTTCTTT
>DTYK01000221.1 GCA_012961925.1 Candidatus Latescibacterota bacterium | reverse complement strand
CTTGTGGATAAATCGCCGGATGGGATATATGTCTTTCAAGATGATATGTTTAAGCTCTGCAATAGGAAATTCATAGAGGAGTCAGGCTATACCCTTGAAGAACTGAAGACGAAGAAGTTCTGGGAGCTGGTTCACCCTGAGGACAGGGGACTTGTCAGAAGAAAGGGGCAGGCACGGGAGAGCGGAAAAGCGGTACCGGGCCATTACGAATTCAGGGGGGTGCGTAAGGACGGCAGTGTGATCTACCTCGAACTCTGGGCGACGGCCATCAAATATGAGGGAAGGCCGGCTGCAATGGGCATCCTCAGGAATATCACGGAGCGGAAAAGACTGCAAGAGGAGATACTCAGAGGACATAGACAACTGGAGGAGTTCGGCAAGATCGCCAACATCATATTGCAGGAGAGGGATCTGAGAAGGATACTCGAGGCGATAGCTCGGGCGGTGAAGGAATATTCTGGATTCAATCGAGTTGCCATCATAACACTGGATGAAGGCTTTCAGGTCAAAGAGGTTGCCTTCGCCGGCTTGAGTGAGGCCGAGATAGAGGCCTGGAAAGGCGGCAAGAAGATATCCCCGGAGGAGAGGAGGCAGATCTTTCAGTCGCAGTTTAGGATTAGCGACTCATACTATATCCCCCATGACCAGGTTCCGTGGGAGAGGGACAGGGGAATACCGAGCAAGGTGTCCCCGAAAGAAACCGACGACTGGCATCCAAGGGACTACCTCTATATTCCGTTGTATGGAAGGGAAGGGATTGTGGTGGGCCTTATCTCAGTCGATGATCCTGTGGACGGCCGGGCCCCTACTGAAGCCAAGCTCAAGCCGATCGAGATCTTTGCAAGCCTGGCGGCCACAGCCATCGAGAACGCCCGGATGTATCAGGAATTGAGGACAAGGCTGGATGAGCTGGAGAGGTGGCACAGGGTCACCGTTGACAGAGAACTGAAGATGATAGAGCTGAAAAACCGGATAAAGGGTCTGGAAAAGCGGTTGAACGGATCCAGAAACAAGGTTTAGTTGTAATTCAATAGTACAGGAATTTCCATTTTTAAGGGGTGAGACAAAGGGTGAAGATCGATATATTATTCAGTATATTCGTAAGTTATATTCTCCCGTTTATGAGCTTGGTTTTTCCTCTGCTGCTCTTCTTTCTTTTCAGCTACTCCCTCTCAAGGTATTCAAGGGAGTCAACGGGGACCATGCGTTTCTTCGTCGCCCTTGTCCTGGTCCTTGTGGTAACCATCTGGAGGATCTCTGAGGCTGCAAGGTTCGGGCATCCGAAGCCGGGGGACATTCTCTATCAAAATACCCTCAAGCTCTTCGGACTGGCCTTCGCCGTAGCAGCCTCCATGCAACTGCTCAGAGTTCAGGAGATCCGGGGTAGATCCATCTTGAAACTATTTGTCCTGATCCTGGCCGCCCTTTGGTTGATCCCGACCATCATATTCTTCAGCGGCAAGATCTCCCTGGCGGGACTCTACGATTTTGGAAGCTACAATTCGTCAGTTGTGGGAATCGCCTGGTTGTATGTCACGCTCGGGTTGATCGCACGAAGACACTTAAGGCGATGGGGGCGTTTCAGCTTTGGCCTGACATCGATCGCTGCCTCGATTATCTTCATAACCCCTCTGTTGAGGATGTACGCGCATACCGTAAGACCAACAGGGATAACTCTTCAGGCCTCTTTCATCGCCGGGGTCATATCCGGTACAGTCGCCCTGCTTCTTGTGGCATATGTGGCCGTCACCACCTTCAACAGCATCAGGGAGAGAGGGGTGAAGACCCTTCTGTCAGCCGACCTCGTGCTTCGAAGGGGCCGGGGAAAGGAACTGTTGCCGACCATCGTTGCTGTGACAATCGTCCTGTTAACCACGGTCATCTATATCGGCTACAGGCTTACAGAAGATGTGAAAAAGGTCGCAATAGAGCAGTTTAACCAGCAGCAGCTCCTTATGGCCAGGCAGACGGCCCGCGGGATCGAGGGATATTTTGAAGAAATCGAGAGAACGCTGAGGATGGCCGCCAGGTCGCCTCGAATCCAGAGGATGGAGGAGAGGCTGTATCCACAGAAGATGGAGGATATCTGGGAGCAGCGGTTACCCGGACGTCTGGGTGGATTGCTGCTCACAAACGGAGACGGCAAACTCGAATATATCCTGCCAGAGACCGAACTGAGCCGGATTGGAGAGGATTTAAGCGGCTCGGAGTTCTTCGGTGAGGCAAAGAGGACGGGCAGGATTTACGTCACCAGGTTCAGAAAGGACAAAAAGGGCGAATATAAGTTGATAATGGCATTGCCCGTATACGACACGGTTAAAGATGAAAAAGATCCGAATCCAAGCGGAGATTTCAGGGGCGTCATCGCTGCAGTGGTTGACCTGAGCATCATAATCAAACTATATATTGACCCGATAGCCACTGGCAGGACGGCAACCTATGCCTATCTGCTTAGCGACGAAGGGATCTGCCTCTTCCAGCCGGGGGACAGCCTGGTGGGACAGCACTACAGCGAATATATCGATCCAGAAAGATTTCCGCGCATCTGGGCCATAGATACGGCCATGGTGAAGGGCGAAGAGGGTACCGGCTGGTACTGGTTCTTCGAACATAAGAAAGGAAAATATAGAGAATTAACCAGGATCAAGAAATTTATCGCCTACAGCCCCGTAAAGGTGGAGGATAAGCTCTGGTCCATCGGGATAACTACACCTGCCGAAGAGGTTGAGGGGATTATACAGTCGGCTTACGTCCGGCAGTGGGGCCTGATCGGTTTCTTCATCCTCCTGATAGTGGCCGGCTTTGGCGTCGCGATCTTCATATCTACACGCTGGGGCAAGACATTAGAATTAGAGGTTGACCAGAGGACCTCCCAGCTCAGGGAGCTGAACAAGCAACTGGAGGCAAAGGTCGAAGAGCTGGAGAAGTTCAAGAGGATAACCATAGACAGGGAATTGAAGATGATCCAGTTGAAGGAGAGACTCAAACAACTGGGTGAAGAGGTATAGGGAGAGCCCGAAGGGCGACTGATGTATAAACCCGGTTAGGCGCCATCGTTCAATGCAAAATGAAAAGTGGACATCGATATTTTCATTTTTTAGGGGAGAGGCAAGATGCGTAGAAAAAGGGTCGTGGTAGATGAGAAGTCCCGGGTGGGGGGTGGGGCCAGAGACGGGAGAAAATATGTTGACTTGATCCTTTCGGCAATTCCTTCTGCGCTTCTGGTGGTGGACCCGAACCTGAAAGTGATATCGGCCAATATGAGCTACTATCAAACCTTTGATACAAGCAGGGAAAGAACCGAGGGAAGACACATCAGCCAGCTCCTCCAGATAGAGGGGTTGCAGGCGAGGATAGAGGAGGTTCTCCGTGCAGGTACATCGCTTTCTGGTTTAGAGTTTCGTTACCGGACACCGTCATTGGGCGAAAGGTTCTTGGAGATCGCCATATCCAGAGTCCAAACCCAGGGTGAGGTTCTGGTGCTCATCGACGATGTGACCGAAAGGAAAAGAGGTGAAGAGGAGGCGCGGAGGCTAACCAAGGAGCTCAGGGAGAGCGAGGTGGCCGTCTTAAACATCTTAGAGGATATGCATGAGGCTAACATGGAGCTGAAGGAAACCAAAGACTACCTGGAAAGCCTGCTGGAAAATGCCAACGATATCATATATACAACGGACAGGGAAGGCAAGTTCAAGTTTATCAATCGTAAGATCGAAGACCTCGGATATAAGCCGGAGGAACTGATCGGTAAGCCTTTTCTCTCCATCCTCTCAGAGAAACACAAAGGCATGAGATTTGCGAAATCCATTGAAGATGGGGCTAAACGGAGCTATGAAGTTGAAATGAAGGATAGCAGGGGTAACATCAGGAACGCCATATTCAGCACTTCGCCGCTCAGAGACCAGGATGGTAGCATAACCGGTGTACTGACGATCGCCAGGGATATTACGGAGAGGAAGCGGGCTGAGGAGGAACTCAGGAGGATAAACCAGGAGCTTGAGAGTTTCGTATACACCGTCTCGCATGATCTGAGGACCCCTCTTATCTCGCTTCAGGGATTCTCCTCCCTCCTGTTGAAAGATTACCACGATAGACTGGATGAGAAGGGACGGGATTATCTGAAACGGATACAGAGAAACGCTTCCCAGATGGGTAGACTTATTCAGGATCTGCTCGAACTCTCCAGGATCGGAAGGGTGGTTCATCCCCTTGAAGATGTTGACATATCGGAGCTCATTGATGAGATCCTCAAGGGTTTGGAGTTACAGCTCAAGGAGAGAAACATAGAGGTGAATGTGCAGACCCCACTGCCAATAATTCACTGTGATAGGACGAGGGTAGCCCAGGTGTTTGAAAACCTGATCTCAAATGCCATAAAATTCATGGGTGAGGCTCCTGCTCCAAGGATTGAGATCGGGTGGACCCGAAAGGATGGGACACACCAGTTCTATGTGAAGGATAACGGAGCAGGGATTGCGAAAGAGGATCAGGAGCGTATATTTGGAATATTCCAACGTGTCGGTGAAGTGGATGCAGATGGGACGGGTGCTGGACTTGCTATCGTGAAGAAGATAATTGCCAGCCACAATGGCCATATATGGGTCGAATCCGAAAAGGGGAAAGGGAGCACCTTCTACTTCACCCTGCCTGAGTAGGGCGGTCGAACGGACACATCACAAGGGGGCCGATCGGATGGAAAACAGACCTATAGTGATACTTTTGATAGAGGATAATCCAGACCACGTCGAGCTAATATTGAGGGCTTTGGAGGAGGAACATACAGCGGTAGACGTCTATGTCGTGAAGGATGGACAAGAGGCCCTCGATTATATGTATCGGAGAGGGAAATATGGCCAGGAGAATGAAAGATCAACACCAAGGCTGGTCTTACTGGACCTCAGACTCCCTAAGCTGGATGGATTTGAAGTCCTACGTCGCCTGAAGACCGATCCAAAGTTTAAACCCATTCCGGTCGTCATCTTGACCACTTCTCTCAGAGAGGATGAAGTAATGAAAGGGTATGCCGAAGGGGCAAATAGTTATGTGACAAAACCTGTTGAATTTGATGATTTTATCCAAAAAGTCAAAGACATAACACGATACTGGACATTGACCAACACCCTGCCGGTATAGGATCTGCTTGGGCAATGTCCCTCTGATCTGAAGGATACCGGTGGAGGAGATATGTTTCGGAAGATACTGATTGCCAATCGTGGCGAGATCGCCCTGCGGATTATAAGAGCGTGCAAGGAATTAGGAGTGGCAACTGTGGCCATCCATTCCGAAGCGGATGCCAACTCTTTCCATGTGAGATTTGCGGACGAAGACGTCTGTGTAGGTCCGGCGTCCTGTGAGCGTAGTTATCTGAACATCCCGGGTATCATCAGTGCGGCCGAGGTCACAGATGCTGATGCGATCCATCCTGGTTATGGGTTCCTTGCCGAAAACGCTCACTTTGCGGAGATATGCGAGTCTTGTGACATCAAATTTATAGGTCCTTCCCCTCAAATGATCAGAGAGATGGGGGATAAGGCTCATGCCAGGAAGTTGATGGCTGATGCAGGGATTCCAGTAGTGCCAGGAAGTGACGGTCTTGTCAAAGATATCAGGATGGCTAAAGAGGCCGCTCGAGAGGTTGGCTATCCGGTGCTCCTTAAAGCGGCTGCCGGAGGTGGAGGGAGAGGGATGCGCCTTGTGAGAAGGGAGGAGGATCTGGAGAGTGCCTTTCATATGGCAAGGGCTGAGGCAAAAGCTGCCTTTGGTAATCCTGATTTGTATCTGGAACACTTTGTCGAAAATGCCCGTCACGTTGAATTCCAGATAATCGGCGACCAATATGGTAATGTGATCCATCTGGGCGAAAGGGATTGCTCCATTCAGCGAAGACACCAGAAACTGATCGAAGAATCCCCTTGTCCGGCCGTTGATAAGAGTCTGAGGGAGAAAATGGGAGAAACAGCGGTCAGGGGGGTGAAAGAGGTGGGTTACCACAGCGTCGGTACGGTTGAGTTCCTGCTCGATGAAAAAGGGAGCTTCTACTTTATGGAGATGAACACCCGTATACAGGTTGAACACCCGGTCACCGAAGCGGTTACAGGTGTTGACCTGATAAAAGAGCAGATAAAGGTTTCCGCTGGTGAGAGGCTGAGCCTCACCCAGGAGGAGATTAGGCTCTCAGGTCATGCCCTCGAATGCCGGATCAATGCCGAAGATCCAGACCAGGACTTTAGTCCATCGCCTGGGATGGTTACAGGTCTACATCTCCCTGGAGGGCCGGGTGTCAGAGTGGATACCCACCTCTATGCCCCGTATTCGATCCCCCCTTTCTACGACTCGCTGTTGGCAAAGCTGATCACATGGGGAAGGACAAGAGAGGAGGCGGTGGCCAGGATGGAGAGGGCCCTTGGGGAGTTGATAATAGAAGGGATCAAGACCACAATTCCTTTCCACCAAAGGGTTATGAGAGACCCTTGTTTCAGACAGGGAGGCATGAATACTGATTACGTCGAGAGGCT
>DTYK01000220.1 GCA_012961925.1 Candidatus Latescibacterota bacterium | reverse complement strand
CCTTCAAGCTTCTGTGGAAGTTGGCTATGAGCCGTCCCCGCTGCCGCCTGTCTCCCTCCAGAGAGCTACCCTCATCCATCCAGACTTCCTGGAGAATGAAGGGCTTCTGCCTGGGTTGTTTGCCCAGCTTATCAGAGATTTCAAAGTCGTGGTAGCTGACATAATCTACCTCTGAGGATTCATCAACGCCAGGGGATGCCCCCACGGTGATAGGATGCCCGTCTCCTGACTCTTTCAGGGTTTCTTTCATCTTCTTAATCCAGGGGTAGAGATATCTTGAAAAGGGGAAGTCCTCCGGCTCGTTCCACAGATCCCAACTTATGCCGGGAACATTCTTGTATCTCTGAGTCAGTAATTTGAGAAACTCTACCTGCAGGGTGATTTTTTCCGGATCAGAACAGCGCTCAAACACCCCGGCCCACCCTCTGGGATCGCCCATCTCCTCTGGAACCAAGGTAAAAAGGTCTCCACCATAGATGATCCCGTACTTCTGACAGAGCTGAATGAACGCATCAAAAATCCTCAGGCTGCGCTCTGAAGGAAGCGGTGTGGTGTCAGCCAAATTAAAATACTTCGGCAGATCCCCTCGATGAGCATATTTCAAGTAGTCCCGAAACCACTTGCTGTGGTGGTAATGGGGACGCAGGTAGTTTATCCCCAGACACTTCATCTGCTTTAGATCCTGAGCCAGACGCCAGATATTAGGTTTAAGCCACATCAGTTCACCTATTTCCGACTCATAATAATTGACACCAGTGATGACCGACTCTTTTCCCTGAATTCGGAAATAATTCCCCTGCACCTGAATTGATGGGCCGCGCTCCAGCACCTTCTCGTCCCAGACCACAAAGCCATTTTTTGTCCTGTCCACCAGCAACTGGTCGTCGTAGAGTTGGGCCTCCACAAAATAGAGGTCTGATTCGAACCGCTCAGGCTGCCACCGGAACTCCACCGCCTGCCGTTGGCCACCGGTCAGTTCTAATCTCTTCTCCATCTGGTGCACTATGCCCTCTTCGGTAAAGATAATCAGTTTAAGACCGGCCCTCCTGTCTTCTGGGGAAAAATTGGCTGCCCCGACCGAAATATCCGCACCCTCTCCCTGTCGGTAGCAAGCATAGCCAGGATGAAGCTCGTAGAGCATCAGCGGGGAGGCAAGCTGGGCAACCACATCCCTGAGAAATCTGGCGGCATAGGGCCAGTTGGGATTGAGCGGATGCTCCTCACCGACCGCCCCAATTAGACACCAGCGCCCTCCGCTCTGCCAGTTGCGGGCAAGCACAACGCTCGAGGCAATTACCTGCCCGTAGCGATCCACGCCCTTAACGACAGCCTCAAAACTGCGGGTGGGAACTCGTTCCGGGAACACATTACCACAGGGCGGATCGGGAAGGGCATACTCGTCACTGGTAGTGGTGATCAGGCCAAAGCTTCCACCTCCGGTGCCCATGCGCTCCGGACAGTTGGGCAGAAGTTTGGCGTCAAAGACAAAATCAGCAGGCAAGGTTTCCGGGTGATAATATTTTATCCCCAGTTCAGAAAGATAGCGGTCGTAGGGGTCACATTCCTCAACTTTCCACTGGCCACTCTCCCTCCTTATGGGCTTCCAGAACGGCCTGCTCCCGGTGGTAAGCAGACAGCCTCCATCCTGCAGATATTTTTTCAATATCCGGAAGGCCATCTGAGGAAAGGCCCCCATAGGGTAGAATGATCAAATCCAGTAACTCCGGCCGGACCAGCGAATAGGTTCGAATCTCCAGTTCATTGAGGAATACAACAAAATTTTCATTTTCCAGCACCTCTTTCAGCCACTCCGGAGTTAAACCTTTCGGAATGCCCTGGACAGGAAACCCCACCTCCTGAAATATACCTATGCGAAATCTCTCGCTGTTTTCTCTCAGCTCTTTTTTCTTTTCAGCTATGCTTGCCATCATTTCTACCACAGATGAAATTCTTCCGGAGCGCAGCGGAGAGGTTGACTTCGAAGGCGGAGTTCATCACGATCCAGATAGGTTCTTTGGTAAATAGGAATGACCATTCCCTTGGGTTTCACCTCCACCACTGTATCTCCTCGCCACTTGAAATCAAAACTTGCGGTGCCCACATCCTCACGAATCCACTCCTGCCGTAAAGGATATTCGACGGTGACCTTTTGACCGTTGCGTACGCCTCCTAACTGGACATAATCGCCCATCCATCCGAACGGCACCTGGGTCCCGTTTGCCGAAACCTTCACCTTCCATTTATCTACCCAATCGGGAACACGGACAGATAAGACGGCATCTTCCTTCAGGATAACCTCGATCTTCCCCTGGTACGGCCGGAAAGAACAGATTTCAAGCCAGGGACTGTTAAAATTCAAAGAGAGATTGACCTGAAGCTGACCAGGCTTTCTAGTGATGATGTGACTCCAGGCCAGGTAAAATCCCTTGTTCATGTGGGGGGAGCAACAGCCACTGGGGCCCATAACCACAGGTGTGTACATCTCGTTGGCCCAGCCGCCGCCCGTGGTACAGCCAACCGTGCGCTCAAGAATATTGCTGTAAGAACACCAGCCGTCTTCCACCCGCTCGATTCTTTGGATGAGGTGTTTCAATCCCACCCGGAAAGGCTCGAATGTTTCGATAGAAGTGATCTGACTCTCCAGCAGATGATTACGGCAAATCCGCTCCACATCGTTCCAGTAGCGTTCGTATCCGGCTTCAGCCAGCAAAATGGCCAGGTTCAAAATGTCCGTCATACAACAGACTTCTTGATGATCGTCGTGAAGGGTCTTGTAGGGGTAATGCTCGCAGGTCCAGCCGAAGCTGGTGCTGGAGTGCTTCTTGATCCAGTCGTAAGCCCTCTGCCCCAGTCCAATCAATTCCTCATCCCCTGTGGCGATGGCGTAGTGCAGAAGCCCGATCAGGGCTGCCGTATGGGAATGCACATGGAAGGCGAAATGATAGGGGGCCTCATGTAGGGTGAATGCTCCGCTCGGCTCGAAGAAGTGGATTGGCGCCTTAAGGAGTCCTCGCACCAATTGGCCGGCAAACTCCAGAGCTTCTCTGTCGCCAGTTGCCTCGTAATAGCGTACCAGCGGCTCTATGGGCTGACCAGTAGCCGCCCAGAGGCTCTGCGACATATCCTGCCGCTCGATATACTTTCCCTGGTACATTGATTCGTACGGAAAATGGGCATAATCGTCCTCATAGACCGCTACCTTCTTTAACCCCTTGAGCATCCCTTGGATGTAATTTTTAACCTTAGGGTCTCCTTCCTTAATGAACCAGGTCACCAACCCATAAAGAACACGCCCCTGATCCCAGAAGAACATGTCCCCCTCTTTGCTTGGGTCCCAGTCCTTGATATAGCCTCGATAGGAGAGTCCATCCTCTCGGAAAAGGGAGATCATAAAGTCGCGCACTTTATTTTCCACCTCCATCCCTTCGTCATCGCCTACCATAAGCCGGTTCAGGATGAAGCCTTCCACGAACCGGCCGGTGACATCACCGAAATCCCAACAGGAGTGGGCGTAGAACGGTGGATCGGTCAGAAACTTACCGCTGAAGTGCGGACGGTAATCCTGATCGGGATTGTGGATGAAGTAATGTTGAACTAATTTGGCTCGATCCGTCAGGTCGAGGGTGTCTGGAATTTGCTCTCGAATCTGCATAATGGGTCTCCTCAATTTAAAATATTGGAGTTGAGCTACACAACCAGAACCGCTGATTCTAACGGTTCTAACCTCGCTTCATAAGGCAAGATCTTAAAATTTGTGTCAAATTTTTGAAAGCTTCGGGCTGCCCTTTCTTTTCGCGTAACACTTCAGTTTTCCAATGGTTTCCATATGTTCATTCGAATTCAAACAAACAAACGAAAGTTCCTTTTCTGCCTTATTTTTAAATCTTTTAAGTTTGTTTTTTAAAGAACGAAAAAGAGCCATAATTTCGTCACCTCAGGAGTAAAGTTTTGATTTTT
>DTYK01000219.1 GCA_012961925.1 Candidatus Latescibacterota bacterium | reverse complement strand
TTCTGAATACGAGTCCCTTTCCGAGCAGCCCTCCAAGACGGTTCCGAAGTTGAAGGCCATGGGCTGGCGTCTGGCCGAGCTGAGGGCCCAGGTGGAGGATTTAGAGGACGAGTATCGAAGGCTGTGGTTGGAAGAATGCCGGCCTTACTGGCTGGAGGTCAATCTGGCCAAGTACGATGCTTTGATCGGGCTGCTGGAGGCCCGGGCCAGGCAGTTTCTGCGCATCGCCGAGGAACGTTCCGAAGGCCGGCCGTTTCCTTCCCTCGAGGACTGGATAAAACAGTAGGCAGTATTTGATGAGGCGGGCTATCGGACGATGGCGGTGGGCAAGATCCACTCTCGCCGCATGCCAGCTCCGAACTCCCTAGGGCTCAAACATAAGATGATCCGTCGGAGCTGTCCGAAGATTCCGAGCTTTGGGGGTCGATGCTGCGGCGAGAAGTGGAATTTGCGGCCGGAGTGTCCCTGTTTTCCGGGTTAAACCTTTCGAGAGCTGATTTGGAGGCTGTCTTAGAGGAAATCTGTCAAAGTTTTTCTCAGGAGTGCGGAGTTTGCTTCTTCGATCTGATCCGACTTTCCCAAAAGAGCGAAGAAGATCAACAGAAGATATATGCTGCCTTGAAGGGATGACAGATGACCTCGGGAGAAAGAGTCTACAGCACAATAAAACATCATACCCCTGATAGAGTGCCCATTGACCTTGGGGCTATGCGATCTACTGGGATAATGGCTATCGCCTATAATAGGCTGAAAGACCGGCTTGGGCTCGGCGGACCTGCCACCAGAATGTACGATTTAGTTCAGCAGTTGGCCTATCCGGACAGCGAGATTCTTGACCGATTCCAAATTGATGCGGTGGATCTGGGCAATCTTCTGAGCCAGGACGCATCTCTGTGGAAGGACTGGAGGCTTCCCGATGGCAGTGGCTGCAAGGTTCCGCAGTGGTTCAACCCGAGCTACAATAAAGAGAAAAAGAGGCTTGGGTTACTTGATTCCGATGGCGACCTCATAGGTGTTATGCCGGATGGGTGTCTCCATTTCGAACAGTCGTGCTACCCTTTGGCCGACGGCAACATTTCGCCAGGGGGAGAATGCGTGGAAGGTCCTTAAGGAGCATCGAACTTAATTCAATTGCTTTTGTTGGTCGAGGAGGGAAGATGCATGAGAAAATTTTCCCACAAATTCGACTTCTGCGTCGTCGGTGGAGGCATGGCCGGTCTTTGTGCAGCCATAGCCGCGGCCAGAAAGGGAATACCCACCGCCATCATCCAGGACAGACCGATTTTTGGAGGAAACTCATCCAGTGAAATTCGGGTGCACATCTGTGGGGCAGATCGAGCTGGTAAGATCCCCAACATGCGGGAGACCGGGATACTGGAGGAGTTGCGACTGGAAAACCTCCGTCGCAACCCGCAACGCAGTTTCTCCATCTGGGACACCATTCTCTATGAAAAGGTGCTGCTCGAGCCCAACCTGGAGGCATTTCTCAACTGTTCCTGTTTGGATGCAGAGATGGAAGGGGATAGGATACGTTCTGTTACAGGCTGGCAGCTTACAACAGAGACCTACCACAAGATCGAAGCGGAGATATTTGCCGATTGCTCCGGGGATGGAATCTTAGCCCCCCTGACCGGAGCAGAATTTCGCATCGGCAGGGAGGCCCGGAGCGAATACGGGGAATCCTATGCTCCGGAGGTGGCGGATAGAAAGACGATGGGGATGACCTGCCTTTTCGGGGCGCGTGATACCGGCAAACCGCAGCCCTTTGAGCCACCTTGCTGGGCCTACGATTTCCCCACCGATGACGACCTTCCCCACCGTGTACACGGACACCTGGAGATGGGTTACTGGTGGATAGAGCTTGGCGGGGAGCAGGACTCCATCCACGACACGGAGAAAATCCGGGATGAGCTCCTTAAGATCGTGTTCGGTATCTGGGATCATCTGAAGAACCACGGCGACCACGGGGCTGAGACCTGGGTGCTGGACTGGATACAGTTCTTGCCTGGCAAACGGGAGAGCCGGCGTTACATCGGCGATCATGTGCTTACTCAAAACGATATCGAGTCAGAAGGCCGGTTTGAGGACATCGTGGCCTATGGTGGTTGGCCGATGGACGATCACCATCCCGGTGGTTTCTGGCACAAGGGGGAACCTACCACCTTCTATCCCACCCCTTCTCCCTACGGAATCCCATACAGATGTCTCTATTCCAAAAATATCGCCAATTTGATGTTTGCCGGCAGGTGTGCCAGTTGCTCCCACATGGCCATGAGCTCCACCAGGGTGATGGGGACAGGGGCAGTAATGGGACAGGCCGTCGGCATTGCTACTGCCCTCGCTGTCAAGAATGGGATAAACCCCAGGGAAGTCGGCAGACAGCACCTGAAGCAGCTTCAGCAAGAGCTGCTGCGGGACGATTGCTATCTGCCCTGGCTGAGGCAGGAGTTCTCACCGTTGACCCGGCAGGCGGTGCTGCAGGCTTCCTCCGGGGATCCGGAGCCATTGCGAGACGGGATAAACAGACCTGTGGGAGAGGAGCTTCACGCCTGGGAGGGGAAAATTGGCGAGAGCATTGAATACGTGTTCTCCCCTCCCCAGCGGGTCTCCACCCTCACCCTGATCTTCGACAGTGCCTTATCTCGATACATTGCCATGAGCCACCTAGGGAAATATGATTACCCGACCCAGGTGCCCCTCGAGATGGTGAGGGATTTCCGCATCCAGATTCTTACCAGTGAGGGATGGAGATCGTGGCGGGAGATCAAAGGGAATTACCAGCGCCTGGTGAGGATGGACGTTGGACTTGTGGTCAGCGGGATCCGGGTTGTATTCGATGCTACCTGGGGAGCCGAAAGGGTGAGGCTCTATGCCTTTTATCTTGACTAAGAGAGGAGATACATCTATGACAGAAATCTTGATCACAGATATGAGATGCCTACGGCCGAGAGAGGCATTGAGTGAGCAACCCGATGTGGGACATTGGTTCCTATGCCCGTATGAAGCAGAGCATTTCAAGGGCCATATGATAACCGTTCCGAACGAAATCAACGTGCCGCAAGTTAGGTTGTCACTCAATGCATCTGGCCCCCACGAAATATACATCGGCGTTTATCACGGGCATACTCCATTTGTGCAGGATGCAATAGCCGGCTATGCAGGCACACGACATTTCATGCGCCTGCGGCTCTCAAATGATCCCTGTTTCGACACCATCGAGTCAGAATACTACTCCCCGATTAAGGAGGGCCTTCATCCTCAGAAAGAGTTTGCATTGAACGAGATTATGGAAGTGCACTGGCGTGATGCTGACTTGACAGGACAGGAACTGATCTTCGCCAACGCATCGGGCGAGTTTGCAAGCCGTACGTTTGCATCGGTGGCATATGTACGCCTGGTACCGCTGAAGGGCGATGCGTGGCGGCAACATCAACTCGAGCGTCCCCGTGATGACACCAAACGCCTGGTCGCCACCTTCGATGGCACATTCTACGGCAATTACCCTGCCGATGAGCAGGCCATCCGTGCTTACTTTGAGCCGATGCGCGACAGTGACTTTCAATTAGTGGTGTGGACGACATCACGGTTGGATACATGTTACTACCTGTCGAAGGTCGGTACACCCTTACAGGCGCTTCCCAAAGGATATATCAATCGGCGCTATCTCCTTACTCAGGACTTTCAGAGGTGGGTCAGGCGCGGCATTGACCCGCTAAGTGTGGCAATTGAAGCAGCGCACGACTGCAATTTGCAGATTTACGGCAGCATGCGGCTCCAGGGCATTGATATGCCACCATACCATCAGCTTCACGGCGCAACCACATTCATGACACAGTATCCCGAATTCTGGACGGTTGCCGAAGATGGACGCCGCCTGCCGCATGTGAGTATTGCATTCCCCGAAGTGCGCCAACTCATTGTGAGACTGTTTCGTGAACAGGTGGAGAACTACGACCTTGATGGTGTTCATCTGTTATTCAATCGGTCATATCCGTTTGTGTTATTTGAAGAGCCTGTTATACACGACTTCGTTGCCAAATTCGGCGAGGACCCCAGGCATCTCGACCCCATGGATCAGCGATTGTGGGATCACCGTTCAAGTTATGTCACTATGCTCATGCGCGAACTGCGCGCTATGCTCGATGAAGTAGGTGTCAAGCGCAGACGGCAACTGGCTATGGCAGCGCATGTGATGAATAGCGTTCGCAACTGCCGATATTTCGGCATGGATGTGGGCACATGGGTGCGTGAGGGGCTGGTTGACCATCTGATTGTTCATCCGTGCACCTCCATTGAAGAACTTGGAGAGAAAAGGGTCATGCCCGCGACCATTGCCGAATTTGCACGTTTAAGGGAGGGGACCGGTTGCCGCATATATGCCGATTTGTATCCAAGACGGTTGCCGCCGGAGAAGATACGGCAGCGTGTCATCGAATATTACGATGCCGGCGCTGATGGCATAAGCTTCTGGGACACTTATGCGCGCATGTGGCGCAAGAGCGAATGGTCGATAATCCGCATCGCAGGACACCGAGAGAAGTTAAGGGACTGGTCCGAACGTGCAAGTTCTTTCTGGCGCAAAGTGGCTATAGAATCCATCGGCGGCATCAGCCTTGATCCTCGCTATGGCATTCAAACACACGGATGAGAGGGTTCAAGGATTGAGTCCATAACGCCCTGTTCGGTGAAGCCAGGTCTAACCTACAGTATTTTCGGACGGGCAAAGGAAATTGCAGTGGTGCCGT
>DTYK01000218.1 GCA_012961925.1 Candidatus Latescibacterota bacterium | reverse complement strand
CCCTGGAGCAAGCTCAGCTATCTTTTTGTGGCCAGATGGGTCTTTCGCAATAACGACTTTGTCGTAAGCGTCGCCTCTCACTGAGGTCACAAACAAGTAAAAGGTTTTTCCAGGAGGCAGAAGCTTGCACACCGGGGTGCTTAGATTAACGCCCTTAGGCTTGGGCACTTCAGCGTCGGGAACACCGTAAAGGGCAGTGCGCTCATCCAGACCAGCTCCAACCGATTCACCACCGAGGCCACGCGCCTCAAACACCATCTCACCCCTAAGCAGTGGCCGTTTGCTATCCGGAAGCATTGTCTTTTCCGATACTTCTCGCAATATCAGAGGGGCATTCCTTGGTTCCACCGTGGAGAATAGATGAGCCCCGTCGATTTGATGAGCGCAGGGCCGCACGTGACATCCACAGACCTGGACCCCTCTCCTCATCGTTGGCGGGTGGGACGCTGGATACTTCAGAAGAATACTCTGTTTCCCGGCGCGTTCAACGGCATCCCAGATGAATTCTGCTTTGCTCTCCTTTGATGTGTAACCGGCCATCCAGCGACCGTGAAGCTCGGGGGGCTGAAATGTCTGAAAGGACATCACCTGATGCGTGCCGTTCCAGGCTCCCGTGGCGATTGTTGTCCAATTCTCCGGCGTAGAAGTAGGTAGAGACGACAAGCAATGCGGGGCAAAAGTCCCTTCCTGCATCATCTTCTGAAAGTTAGGCAGCTTACCCTGTTCAATAAGCCACAACACAAAGTGAGGGCTTACACCATCCATCCCGATTAGAATACACTTCTTAGACATAGCTTTCTCCTTAATGTTCACATTGTCATGCCAAATCGATGAATTGAGCCCTATAGTGGGAATGTCAGGTGCGCCAGTTCGTTCCCTCTACCCCATTTTGAATACCCGTGAATCCTCGGCTGCAACGGACACAGGCACTGGTCCTCCCCTTCTAACCTCCGCTACTACCTCATCTGTGAAGAGATCGACCAACTCGCCACCCTCATCCTTTGCAAAGGTCAGCCAGGTTATGATAGAGTTTTTGTTCGGATTCGTGAGGAAGACTATTCTGCCCCCCTGACTCATTACAGTTCGTACCAGACATCCTTCGGTTGCGCTCACTTCCGCCTGGACGCCCGCACCCTCGCAGAGCCATTTAACGAACCCACCCAATTGAGGCGAAAGGGCGTAGTTATAGAGGTTTCCCAGAAATGTACCAACATAGAAAGCCTTACCTTTCCCGACCGTTCGACTGGTCATCACGACGTTACTATCCACTACTCCCACAATCTCCGCGTCTTCAACCCGCAGAGTCTCAATAAACTTTTGGCCTGGCAGAAAGCCTAAAGCAGGACCTGCAGGTTGAACCAGTTCCACTTTCGGATTATCCGGGTAATACAATTCCCCTTGCCTCACCCCAAACAGGTTTGTCGGCGGTACCTGAGGGTTAGCGTAGGTGTGCTCGTCGTACATCCCATACCAGGGACCTGCTACCAAAATACCACCCGCTTTGACCCAAGCTTCGAGCTTAGGAGTTAGCCCCTTCCGGTCGAAGATCTGCATAGGGGCGATGAGGATTCGGACGCCATTAGGAACACCTTCCTCGGCCACAATCCGCGCATTGAATATCTCCAAGGGAACGTTGTTTTTCAGAACCGCCCGGTGCCATCCTATGAAATTGGTCAAGAAGTAGCGCTCTGGATTTTGGTTGATGTGCTCGTAGGCGATGGTCCGGGGCTCCCATAGAATGCCAACCTGGGACGGAGGAAACTGCATCGCTGCGAAGAGATCCTCGTGCCGCTGGAGCATCCCCGCAAACTGCCTCACCATCTCTGTGCGGGAGGTAGCCTCGCCAGAAAGGGAGGTAAGTCCGAAGTGGGGCGACTCCTGTCCAAAGATCTCCGGCCGCCACTGCCAGTAGATGCTGGCCTCTGCGCCGTAGGACATAGCCAGTACGTGAAAACTGCGCAGAAAGGCGTCACTGCAGAGTCGAGCCCCCACGTGACTCCAGGTCCGTCCTCCGGTCTGTTCGGACAGCCACCAGGGTTTCCCACGGGCGGCACATGAGGTGGCGTGAAAGGTAAGGGCCACCTCTATTAAGGTCCTGTCGTAACAGCTTGTGCCCCAACCGTCGATCGGCTCGGCAAAGAGCCAGGGATCATCCCCAGGGGAAAAGAGCGAACAATGCCCGCCGTAATGCGAGACCAGAAGGTGTTTCTTGTCTATAGCCCGAACGGTCTGGTACCGCCAGCGCATCAGCTCCCGCTTGTTCCACTGCTCGAACTCGTAGCGGTCAATCATATCGACATAGACTCCTTCTCTGGGCAGTGAGACTTCCTCAAAGCTTGCGTAGGACCGCTGCCAGACTGCATTGAGGTTTTTGATGTCGCCGTATTTCCGGCTGAGAAATTGCCTGAACTGAGCCTGGGTAAATTCGCAGAAGCACTCATGGATCCAGATCTCATTCCAGAGGTCGTATGCGTG